>JBJFDX010000206.1:0-7334 GCA_051890235.1 Bacteroidaceae bacterium
GCTATGCCTTGTATCCAGCCTTATACAGATTTCTGCACAAACCCTTGCAGAGCAATACCGAACCCTTTGGACACAAGCCAAGAGCGCCTACGAAGAGGCCATAGGATACAGGATAACAGGAAACGTGCCACTGGCAGCCAGTTATCTGAGCAGTAATGCTTCGGACTATGAGGAGGGCAAACATCTGGAATATCTGGTGGACGATAATCCATACACCTTCTGGCATAGTGACTGGCATGCACAGGTGCAGGAGGCTCATTACCTGCAGATTGATTTGCCAAACCCCGTATCGGATGGGATTGTACTGTATGTACTGAGAAGAATCACCGAGAACAACCACGTCACCCGAATGGGCCTTCATGGAAGCAACGACGGTACGAACTGGACCTATCTGGGAGACATTGATCTCCCCAACGGATACTCAGGGGCTGAGAGTACCTCCACCCCTATATCGCTGCAAGGAAACACCTACACCTCCCTGCGCTTCTACATCCTGGCCAACAGCAGCGGCATGACCTTTGGGCATTTTGCCGAAATCAAACTCTACACAGCCGAGGTGTTGGGGGAGAGCAAACTCATGTGGCTCAGCAAGGAACTCAACAATCTGAAGGCCGAATTGCAAAGGGGAGAGCAAACTGACGACAGCGGTATCACCGAGGAGATGAAAGCCAGTCTGCAGAATGCCTATGACACGCTGATGACAGAGATGGAGAGACTGAATGCAGGGCTGCTCCCCAGTTGGATGCAACCTCTCACCAACCTGCCCACCTTGTACATCAACACCTTCGACGGAGCTGGCATCTCCAGTAAAGAAGAATACAAGTATGCCCGAATGTGGCGCATGCAGGGAGACTCCATAGCTGCCTATGACTCCCTGAGAATCAGAGGCCGCGGAAACAGTACCTGGGGACTGGCGAAGAAACCCTATAGACTGAAGTTCAATCAGAAGGAGAAGTTCCTGGGCAAAGGGTACGCCAAGGCCAAGAGTTGGACACTACTGGCCAACCACTCCGACAAGACTCTGCTTAGGAATGCTGTGGCATCGTTCATAGGGACGCAACTTGGACAGCCCTTTGTCCCCTCGGCTGAGTTTGCCGACGTAGTGCTCAATGGCGAGTACTTGGGCAACTATCAGATAAGCGACCAGATGGAGGTGCACAAGAAACGTGTAGACATTACAGAACAGGAGTATGCCCCTGTGGAAGGCTCCGACATCTCCGGAGGCTACTTCATTGAGTTTGCCGGCACTCTGTCGGGAGAACCCGTATTCTTCCACACCGACAAAGGGCAAGCGGTGGCCATCAAGTCCCCCGACGAAGATGTCATCGTACCCGAACAGAGGGAATACATTCGGAACTTCATCAATGACTTCGAGACCAGACTTTATTCACAGGATTACCTCGACCCCATCAAGGGTTATCGTGCCGTGGTGGATAGCATGACCCTGGCCAGCTGGTTTGTGGCCAACGAATATACGGCCAATCCCGACGGATATTACAGCACCTATGCCTACAAAGAGCAAGGGGACGACCATCTCTACTGGGGACCTATGTGGGACTATGATATTGCTTTCAACAACTGCTATCGCCTCAAGATAGAGATGACGGAGAAACTGATGCTCGACGAGGGATACTCCTCGGGACGCATGAAGGAGTACGTGCAGAGAATGTATGGCGATGAATGGTTCAGAAACCTGGCAGGAAGAATATGGCACAAGGCAGTCTGGGAGGAAGGACTGGTAGAGAAAACCCTGGCCTATGTGGACAGCATGGCGCAGGTGATAGACCAAAGCCAGACGCTCAACTTCCAAAAGTGGTCACTCAGCGACAGAGTCTATGACGAGTTGGTACTCTTCAGCACCTATCAAGAGGGAGTTGACTACTTGAAAAAATTCCTGCGCGAACATGCTGATTTTCTGTCTGCCACCTTCCCCAATCCCGACGGTCTGCTGCCACCCTTGGCTCCTGCCAATAATCCTCTGAAAATAGATACTGATGCACTCTATTATATCTATAATGTCAAGACCGAGAATGCAGCAGACCTCTCAACCAAGAATGAGGGTACAGTCTGCACCTGGGCACCCGACAGGCAACGTGCCGCCACTCAGTTGTGGCAGATAATCCCTGTCAGCGAGGACTATTACCGGATATTGCTTCAGGGTTCCAACCTGGCTATCACAGATGCAGCCAACTTTAATGGCAGCAGTTACACCACAGGATCGAAGCTCGTACTGCAAGAGGTAGAGGAGAGAAACGAGCGCCAGTTCTGGCTGTTTGAACCGGCAGGGGATTACTATGCCCTGGTCAACAAGGCCACAGGACTGGCTTGGAACTGTTCAGGAGGCTCCGCAGATAATGACAATCCCATCATCAGTTGGACCAGCGATGCCAACAATGCCAGCAAGACCACACGCCAGTGGTACCTGGAGAAAGGTGAACTGCCTGATGGCATAGCATCGGCAGATGAGGAATCTGATGTGGACTACCGAGTTGGATATGACCCTGCGCGCCAGGAAATACTCCTGCATGCACCCATGGACATAGCAGCCTCCGACTGCGTTATTTTGGTGTATGACACCCAGGGAAAGATAATTGGCAAGGGTGATGCCCTTACGCCAGTGAGCATGGCCAACCATCCGGCAGGCATCTACGTGGTGACCTGGAACGTGCATGGCAGCCGCCGGAGCATCAAGTTCCAAAAACCATAAATCCGCAAGACATCAGGCTATATCGCAGGTGGGCAAATAGGGTAGTGGCATCTCCCTATTTGCCTCCCACAAGGCGCTTGATATCATTGAGTCGGTTGAGGGCCTCTATAGGGGTTAGATTGTTGATATCAGTTCCAAGTATCTCATCACGTATTTGACACAGGACAGGATCATCCAGTTGGAAGATGCTCATCTGCATTCCGCTTGCTGACTCAGAATGTGCGGCTATGCCCTTACCCAGACCCTCATGGTCCATGGTCTGCTCCAACTGATGCAGGACCTCATCGGCCCGCGCCACGATACCCGAAGGCATTCCGGCCAGACGGGCCACATGAATACCAAAACTGTGGGCACTCCCGCCAGGCTCCAGTTTGCGCAGGAAGATAACCTTGCCATTCATCTCCCTCACACTCACGTTGTAATTCTTAATACGGGCAAAGCGTGCCTCCATCTCGTTCAGCTCATGATAGTGTGTAGCAAAGAGCGTACGCGGATGGCCGTCACGATTCTCATGGATATACTCCACAATGGCCCAGGCGATACTGATACCATCGAAGGTACTGGTGCCGCGACCCAGTTCGTCAAAAAGGATAAGTGAGCGCTGCGACAGATTGTTCATGATATTGGCAGCCTCGCTCATCTCCACCATGAAGGTACTCTCACCCACAGAGATGTTGTCACTGGCTCCCACACGTGTGAATATCTTGTCCACGTAACCGATGCGTGCCGACTCTGCAGGCACAAAGCACCCCATCTGTGCCATCAGGGTGATAAGGGCAGTCTGTCGCAGCAAGGCACTCTTACCGGCCATATTGGGTCCTGTGATAATGATGACCTGCTGTTTCTCGGTGTCAAGATAGACATCATTGGCCACGTACTGCTCTCCCAGCGGCAACTGTTTCTCGATAACAGGATGCCTTCCCTGTCGTATGTCGATAACCTCTGACTCATCCACTACAGGCCGTACATAACGATTCTCCTGAGCACAGATGGCAAAAGAAAGCAGGCAATCGAGCTGCGCCAGCAGACTGGCATCGGTCTGGATGGAAGCAACATACCTTGCCAAGTCAGTCACCAGGTCGGCAAAGAGGCGGCTCTCGAGTATTAGGATGCGGTCTTGAGCCCCCGTTATCTTCTCCTCATATTCCTTCAGTTCCTGCGTTATATAACGTTCGGCCTGGGTAAGAGTCTGTTTCCTTATCCACTCCTGCGGCACCTGGTCCTTGTAGGTATTACGTACCTCCAGGTAATAGCCAAAGACATTATTATATCCGATTTTCAGGCTCTGTATCCCCGTAGCCTCGGCCTCCCGCTGCTGGATATGCAGCAGATACTCCTTGCCGTTGTAGGCTATCTGGCGAAGTTCATCCAGTTCCTCGTTCACTCCCTGGCGTATCACATTACCACGATTGACCATGAGAGGAGCATCGGGACAAACCTCCCGAATGATGCGGTCACGGATATCTATGCATAGTTCCAGCTGAGAACCTATCTGCCTGAGCGTTTCATCATCGGCCTCCGTACACTCCTGCTTGATAGACACCAGTGCCTGCAGGGCATTACTCAACTGGATGACGTCGCGAGGAGTGACACGTCCCGTGCTCACACGCCCGATGATGCGCTCCAGGTCACCCATGCGTTGCAGTTGTTCCTCCACTTGCTGACGCAAGGCAGGGTAGCGGAAAAAGCAATCCACCACATCCAGTCGCTTGCTGATTTGCTTGGTATCCTTGAGAGGAAAAAGCATCCAGCGGCGCAGCATGCGGGCACCCATGGGCGTCACCGTTCGCCCTATGATGCTAAGGAGCGAGATGCCGTCCTCATTCATGGAGCCTACCAGTTCGAGGTTGCGTACTGTGAACTTATCCAGGCGAACATATCTGTCCTCCTCTATCCGTCGCAGAGAGGTGATGTGACTGACCTGTGTATGTTGTGTCTGCTCCAAATACAACATGATAACCCCTGCTGCCACCACACCGTTATGCAGATGGTCCACTCCGAATCCCTTGAGGTTCCTCACCCCAAAGTGCTTATACAGACGTTCTCGTGCTGTACTTTCCGTGAAGGCCCAATCATCCATCTCGAAAGTGGTGTGACGTACACCAAACGCGCCAGTAAACATGGGCCTCCTGCCTCTCTCGAAGAGCACCTCCTTGGGCGCAAAGTTCTCCATCAACTTATCTATGTGCTCAGGGGTACCTTCAGCTGTAAGAAATTCTCCCGTACTGATGTCCAAAAGCGCAAGCCCACAGGTGGACTTACCGAAGTGTACGGCTGCCAGGAAATTGTTCTCGCGGCTGTTGAGCACATTCTCTGTAAGGGCCACACCTGGAGTGACAAGTTCTGTGATACCACGCTTCACCAGGGTCTTGGTCTGCTTAGGATCCTCCAACTGGTCGCATATAGCTACACGTCGGCCGGCACGAACCAATTTAGGCAGATAGGTGTCGAGAGCATGATGAGGAAAGCCAGCCATCTCAGTGGATGGCATATGATCCTTTCCATTGTTTCTGCGCGTGAGCGTTATTCCCAGGATAGCAGATGCCTCCACGGCGTCCTGCGCGTAGGTCTCATAGAAATCGCCGCAACGGAACAGAAGCATAGCATCGGGATGCTTTGCCTTCAGGTCATAAAACTGCTTCATCATGGGAGTCAACCCTTCCTTTGCCATACTGTCCTCTCCTTTTGTTCTTTTATAATCTCAGGGAAATAATCTGTTCGTACAAAGTTACGACAAATTATGCAAACACCCTTATACCGACAATGCATTTTCTCCCTAATCAGGACACCGATGGAGATAGGGGGGGGGGAGGACGCAGGCGAAGATATGCTCTTTTCAACGCAAACGTTTGCAAGGAGGGATGCAAACGTTTGCGAGGGCGGTTGCAAACGTTTGCGGGAGCGGTTGCAAACGTTTGCGTCCAAAACAGGCAAAACCAACAGGGAATATTAGGGAGCAATTGGGAGTTATAGAGGCACCTGTCACGAATGGCTCCCGGGGCGTAACAAGGGCAGTTCCCTACGTGCCTCAACACACAGAAAGGCGGGGGACATAAGGCCCGATGCCCATGTCCCCCGCCTGGAGTGTCTTTATCAGATGTTATTACTTAACCAGAACCTTCTTGCCATTGATGATGTAAAGGCCCTTGGCAGTCTTCTGTACACGGATACCATTGATGGTGTAGATGCCCTCACGTGCCTTAGTCTCCTGACTCTCTACCTGCTCGATAGAAGTCTCACGCTCAAGCTTCTGGCATACCAACTTCACTTCGTCGTCGGTAAGAGCCTTGCTATATGCACGAGCCAGAACTACAGAACCACGCCAAGCATTACCAATTGACTTGTTGGAACCTGGGTCACCACCGATGCAGAACCACTTGCAACCATCCTTGGCAAAGCGGAACATACCAGGAGTACTGATCTCGTTGCAGAGCTTACCATCCACATATATGCGGGATACTGAGTTCTCAGCATCGTACACACCGATTACATGATAGAACTTACCACGCTCGGGTTCGAAGCCACAGGTAGTCCAGCGCCATGTGCTGCTGCCAGATGTGGATACGTTGGGCAGGAAGCAGAACTCATTCACACGGGGACTGCTGATCTTTGTAACCAGGAAGCCTGTACCGCCACCCTCCATGCTGGAGAAGGGCTTAGCCTCTGAATTAGGAATCTTATCGCCATCGTAAGTCAGCATGCAAATGGTCTCGAGAGTATGACCATCAGCCAGCTTCTCCAGGAACTCATCATTGCTCTCATAATCGATGCCATAGCCGTCAACGCCAGAACCTCCGTAGGGGTTGTCGAAGTATGCCATATTACGCTTATAGGTCTCGTTGTAGGTAACCACTGGAGCACCACGTGTATCCACCACATTGTTCATAGGTGACTGGTCGGTGGCAGAACCATCAGTATTGAATACCACGTCAAGCAGGTCAGCCACGGGCTCTGTCACAGGTTCTTCCTCTGAATAGAAGAGAGATTCATCGTTGGTATAGGTGCCTTCCTTAGTCTTGCCCACCTTCTTGTGAGTGGGATCGAGCACAGGATATGGATCCTCACCAATGTTCTGATACCAGCTGGGGTTCTCAGTATTGCCCTTATTGAGCATGTAGCAGAGTTCACCACATGTGAGTCTTGTCTCAGATGCCTTCTTACCAGCAACAGCACCCAGTGCGGTCTTGTAGTAAGAATTCAGCACCAACATGTTGGCAGGATTACGTCCGAAGGTGTTGTTGTCCTCATCGCTGATGTTAATCTCAGCCACCTGCAAACTGTTGGTAATGCGTGATGCATTGGTATTCCAACCTATGAAGCCACCGCATTTGGCTGTGCTGGCACCAGTGATAGAACCATTGAAGAGGCAGTTATCAATGCATGTGAAGCCATGTATGAGGGCAACCAGACCACCATGAGTTCCGTCACCCACATGAGTGGAGGTGATATTGACGCTGCTGGTCACATTGTTGATGCAGGCACCCTCACCTGTAGCCACAGCCACAGCTGCTGCATACTGACCTTCGGTGGTGATGGTTCCGTCGATTACCAAGTTGCGAACCTCAGCATCTGCACGCATCTCATTGATGAGAGCTGTGCTGCTGCCTGGATTCTCCATGTTGAGGGT
>JBJFDX010000207.1:0-2032 GCA_051890235.1 Bacteroidaceae bacterium
AACTTATAAAAATTAATTATCAATTATGTTGCGGAATTAAGGAATATATAAAAACACATTATGATATGAGAAAGAGTATGTTAACACAAATCTTCATATTGCTTGCATGCATGACAATCAACTTTGGTCAGAAACTTCAGGCCAGGCAGGACAAGGCTCATTCTGTATGTCATGTGGAAAAGATAGGCGGAATCAATCGTCTTGTTGTTAACGGAAAACCAGCAATTTTGATAGCCGGAGAAACGAGAAACTCGAGCGCTTCCACCGATTATGTTCTCACAAAAGATATGGCAACGATGAAGGCCATGGGACTGAATACGGTCCTTGTGCCCATCGCCTGGGAACAACTTGAACCGGAAGAAGGTAAGTTTGACTTCACACTTACCAATCGCCTGATAGCCTTGGCTGAGGAAGGTGATATGCATGTGGTCATCCTTTGGTTTGCCACCTGGAAGAACGGCGAATCATCCTATATGCCCCTTTGGGCCAAACAGGATGTAAAACGCTTCTTCAGGGCCAAAGATGCCAAGGGATACAATACCACCACGGTATCCCCTTTCTGTAAGGAAGCACTTCAGGCAGATGCCAAAGCTCTGGCCAGACTGATGAAGCATGTGAGGGAAAACGACAAAACCGGACGTATCATAGCCGTTCAGGTGGAGAATGAGCCGGGCGTTTTCTTGAATATAGATTATAACCCTCAGGTTCTGCAACTCTTTTCCAAGAGTGAGGAACTGTCCAAATACGGAGATACTCAGCAGGCACGTCAGCATTTCATGGGACATCATTATGCCCTCTATTTGGATGCTGTCGCCAAGGCAGCCAAGGCAGAATACAATATACCTATGTTCGTAAATTGCTGGCTTGATGAGGGACAACCGATCGGTCGTTTTCCCAATGGCGGTCCCATTCCGATCCTGGTGGATGATTACAAGCGGTTTGCGCCACATATTGATTGGCTCTCTCCCGACATTTATGCAAATGATTTCAGGTCGTTCTGCAAGATATACCAGAGGGAAGATAACATCCTGTTCATTCCCGAAACATTTGCCAAACCCGACAGAATATGGTATGCCCTGAGCGAATGTAATGCCCAATGCGTGTCTCCCTTTGCTGTTGAAAGCTATTATGACTATCCATTCTTTACGGGTTCGCTGGCCGTTCTGCACGAAATTGTGCCAGAGATATCAGATGCTCAGGGCAAAGGAATCATGCGGGGATTCATGAGACAGGGAAATGAGAAGGGCGCTGAGTTTGATATCGGAGACCTGCATTTCAGCGTGGAATACATATCCGAACTACCTAATGCCTTCGGTTTTGTCATCCGTACAGGCGAGCGCAGTCTGCTTGCTTCAGGCATTGGAAGCCGGATATACGTAAGTAATCGGGATACCACCAAGTTGACGCGCCTGACCAATGTACGCGACGTGCGCAAGAAAGACGGTCAATGGGAGACAACCATCCTCCTCAATGGAGACCAGACAAAGCATAATGGATGTCTGCAACTGCGTGGACGAACGGAGAATCTTCCGTCTGACAATATTCCCGCACCCCTGACAGATATCTCCTTTTCACGCATTACGTGGGAGAAGAATAAGGCTCGGTTCATTCTGCCCGGTATCTATCAGGCAGACCTCTTCACCATCTATGCCAAGTAAGTTTCCGCTCAGTATATGACAGATTCTGGACAGGACTAAAACTTCTTTTAGGCTTCTTAAGGTTATTTCACAGGAAACGGCATTTCACCCCAAATGATATTGTCTAACTTTGTGATGTGCAATAATGCACGAATAACTCTTATAATCCCTTTTACACACATGAATACAAGAAAAATCATGATGGGTTCGGCCACCTGTTTGTTCTCTGTTGGCATCTTCTTCTCTTCATGCACAAGATTCGGAGTCCCTCAGATTGAAGGTACATGGCTCCAACCCATACCTGGTATGCCCGAACAGGTACAGGGAATAACCTTGAATGAAGATGGAAAAGCAGAATCTGTCAATATGGCTACCTTGAAATACAAAACTTGGAA
>JBJFDX010000208.1:0-7333 GCA_051890235.1 Bacteroidaceae bacterium
GAGCAGTACCACACCATTGGCATAGTAAGCATGCTACTCTGGCAGTTGAACCCAAATCGGTCATCAGACCGCAAAGGATATTTCCACACCCTTGCAGTCCAATGACCGATTAAGAATTACAATTTATCCTGCTTCAGTTTTTCCACAAACTCATCAATCCTCTGCAGCTGGGCAGGGATGTCAATCTGCTGGGGACAATGTGGCACACATGCGCGGCACTGAATGCAATGATTGGCCTGACGCAAACGGGGAACACTTCTGTCATAACCTACCAGAAATGCCCGGCGTGCCTCCTGATAGTTCTTTGCCTGCTGACTCTCGGGAACCTCACCACGATTGACACACTTGTTGTAATGGGTGAAGATGGCCGGGATGTCAAGCCCATAGGGGCATGGCATACAGTACTGACAGTCATTACAGTCTATGGTGGGATAACTCTTGATCAGACTGGCGGTCTCACCCTCAAGCCATTCCTGTTCCTCCTGAGTAAGAGGTTCCAGAGGTGCATAGGACCGTATGTTATCCTGCAGATGCTCCATATATGTCATGCCACTCAATACCGTGAGCACATTGGGCTTGGAACCAATATATCGGAAAGCCCAACTGGCCACACTGTTCTCTGGTTTGCGCTGCTTGAGATGTGCCACAACATGATCGGGCACCTTGCTCAGGCGACCTCCTAAGAGCGGTTCCATGATAACAGCAGGAATGCCTCTGCGCTCCAGTTCGCCATAGAGATAGGCTCCGCTACGCCCCTTATCCGCGTCATTGTACCAGTCGCAGTAATTGGCTTGTATCTGCACAAAGTCCCAATGAAACTGATCGTGGTGCTCCAGCAGCCAGTCATACACAGCCACATCTCCATGGAAGGAGAAGCCCAGGTTGCGTATGCGTCCAGCCTCACGCTGTTGCATCAGCCAGTCAAGCAGCCCATTGTCGAGATAGCGTTCGTGCAATGTCCTCATGCCTCCACCGCCTATGGCATGCAGAAGCAGATAATCCACATAATCCGTCTGCAGATACTTGAGGCTGTTCTCAAACATCTTCTGTCCCTCCTCGAGGGGATATTGCTGAGGACTGAAGTTGCTCAGTTTGGTGGCAATGTAATATTGGTCACGCGAGTATCCGCTGGCCTGCAAAGCTTTTCCGAGCGACTCCTCACTACGTCCGCGACAATAAGCTGGCGATGTATCGAAATAGTTCACACCATGGTCAAGGGCATATCGGCACAAACGATTGATTTCCTCCTGGTCAAGTTCATCCTGCTGAGGATTCTCCTGAGTACGTCCGCTACCACCCTTGACAGTAGGCAAGCGCATCCATCCATATCCCAGGATGCTCACCTTCTCCCCCGTCTTGGGATTGGTGCGATAAGTCATCTTGTCTGTAGGAACAGGCGTAGTGTGATGACCTGCTGCATCCAGTCCCGACTCAGGACCACCTGCCTTCATGCCACATCCTGCCAACACTCCAGTAGCAGCCACGGTACCACTGGCCTTTAAGAACTCTCGTCGGTCTATATTCTTACTCATACCGGTATTTCTATGCGTAAAACGATGTGTCAAATCTCTCTGTGTACCTCATGTCCCTCCACACAGATGGCACTGATGGGACTGCTTGGGCAAAGATTCTCACAGGCACCACAGCCTATGCACTTCTCCTCATCCACAACAGGTATCAGCAATGCCTTCTCACGTGGAATCTCCTGATTGTCGGCATCCAGCCAGCGTCGGCCATCCCAATGAACTCCCTGCTGCAGGGGCACCATCTGTATAGCCTGAGCAGGGCACTTACGTGCACACAACCCACAGGTCTTACCATCACGTACAGGGATACACAACTCACGGGTCCATACAGCATGTCCAACCTGTATGGCTGTTCGCTCCTCTATGGTAATGGGGTGCAAAGCACTGGTGGGACATACCTGACTGCAACGATTGCATTCAGGTCTGCAATAGCCGCGCTCATAACTTACCTCTGGCTGCATCAGCCTGTCGAGACTGCTGCTGGGACGCAACACATCGTTGGGGCAACTGTCAATACAGAGTTGGCAAGCCGTGCAATGAGTGCGGAGGTTGCGAATAGACAGTGAACCCGGAGGGGTGATAAGTGTCTTGCGCTGTGGTTTCTGCTTACGCTCAATGGCTGCCAGTCCACCGTCAGTGGTCTTCTCCTCAGCATGAAGCAGAGCAGCAGAAGCCATCAAGACAGTAGAGGTGAGCACCGCTCTGCGACTCTGATCCACTCCTCCTTGACCGTTACCTGCCTCTGCACCTGTCTTCTGACTGGAGGAACAGGATGAGGAATCACACAGAGAACCGCCCTTGCGGGTGGACAGATGGATGGCATCACGATGACAGGCATCCATGCAATCACCACACATCACACAGCGGCTCATATCCACTGAGTGGTTCTTGCTGTCGATGCAGGCACTCTTACAGCTGCGAGAACAGAGGCCACAGCTATTGCAGCGGTCTGTATCTATCACAGGACCATATAACGACTGGCGTGAGAAGAATCCAAGAATGGTACCCACAGGGCAAACGGCATTGCACCAGGTGCGACCACCTCGCCAAGCCAATATGCCTATCACCAACAAAGCCAATACGGCAATCACTAGTGCAGGAACACTCTTCAGCCATACATCCACACTATAGAAAGCATAACTGCCATAATGTTCTGCCAAAGATGCCAAACCATTGTTGGCTAACTTATATAAGGGAGCCACCAGCGTTCCCACGATTCGTCCATAGGTGCTGTAGGGCATCAGCAGACCAGCCACCCATCCCACATTGAGCAGCAGAAAGGCGGCGCCCAACACCAGGAATACGATGCGCAGGGTATTGCGGGCAGGACTGTACTGATATTTGTATTTCTTCCTTCGTAAACGAGCGATGGCATCCTGCATCACACCCAAGGGACAGATGATGGAACAATAGATACGACCAAGGAGCAAGGTGAGCGCACATACAAAGAGTATAGCACCCACATTGAGGGCAAGCACAGCAGGCAGGAACTGCACCCGAGCCATCCAACCTAAGTAAACCTGTGCCACTCCAGTGAAATCCACCAGAAGCCATGTGATAAGCAGCCAGAAGATGACTGCAAGTGTTGTACGGATTTTGCGCAACATAGTGAAAAAGGTGTGTATATAAATAGATTCATTGCAAAAATACTTGTTTCTCATCAGATTACAAAGGACATCAGACTTTTTCTAACCTATCCTGCAAAAGAAAACAGGTGATGTAAGGTCATCCGTACAGGATTCTACATCCATCAGCAACTCTCTTACCCCAAATCGGTTATTGGTTTACCACCGGAAAGACACCTGGAAAGCGAGATCGTTACGCCAGGGACTGAAGATTGTCTGCAAGCCCGAACTCTGGGTATCTGAGTCCAATACACGACGCATACTATAGCGAACCTCCGTGCGCCAATGCTTATCCCTACTCTCCCAGCGACCAAGGAGTGCACCATGAAGTGTTTCGCCATAAATGAATGTCTGTCCCATGGCTCCTGAAAGCGTGGGCAGGTACTCACTCATCCCACTCCCTGTGTGTCCCGGATAAGCATAACCGGCCACCGCAGAAAACATCAGAGAGGGCGAAGAGAGGGTGTAACGAACTCCCTGCAACAAAGAGAACCCTGTACCGCTGAGCGTGTGAAGCAAACTGGCCGTACTCTGCAGGCGCCACCGAGAGGATGGCTGGTGTACATACTGAAGGCGAATGCGATGACGTATATTGCGCTCATCATCCACCGTGTTACGCAATACATAACGGGCAGACAGTGTGCTCTTCTCTCCCAGAGGATGCAAGAGCTGAAACTGAAACTCCTGACCTGTACGGCTGACATGACATCCATAGGGAGGCCAGGGGTGATAAAAGAAATCCACATAGGTAAGCATCTGCCAGGAGTCCCATGGCTCGGCACGCAGATGGAGCAAGAGACCGTTCTCATTCTGTACCCTGCTCCCACGCGACAGGGCTGCAGACTGAAACGAATAATAGGAAGGAGCATAATAACGCTGGACAGCACTTATCGTGTAACGGGAAGTTGGGCGCCAGGTGACGCGATGCAATGTGGCCAAGCCCTGCGCTCCTCCCTTGCGCTCCTTCTCCGGTATGTTTGCCGTAAAACCTTGCTCCGTACTGAAGGCGGTCTCCCCTGCCAGTGTGATTCGATAAGCCTTCCATCCATAATGTACTCCTGCACTACCAAAGCGGTTGCCACGAGGATAATACTTCCGATAGGATTGGTCACCGGGACTAAGCAGACGGCTGAACTGCTGATAATATCCCGTGGCACCCAAATGCCAACCCTTATATGTCCAGGTGAGATTTCCGCCCCACAGATAAGTTTGGACATTATTCTTCCTATCCCGCTCACTGTCTGTGCGATGAAGTCCAGTAGACAAGAACGTACGCACATAGCCGTCTGACTGGAGGGTGGCATCCTGCTGGCGTGCAGAAACAAACATGGTGAAATCAAGTGACTTACCCAGAGAAAGGGTTGCTGCAGCACCACGCAGGAAACGTATCTCGTCTGTTCCCGTACTGGCACGGATACCTGTCTGCACCCGAGAAGAGGGTGTGCTACGGGCAAACCAGGAAGTGCCGCCAACCACCAAGCCCTCTCCAAATCCCATTCGGTAATCACCCAGGACAGCTTTCTTCAGGATACCTATCTGCTTCAACTCGGCATACACGCCCCATGAGTCTATCCAACGCTCTCCTGCATCCTTCTCAATATGTCCGCCCGCCCTCAGGTGAGAACCAGCATTCAGTTGGTATAGGGTGCGATGATAAAGGGCATCGCCTGCATATCCATCAGATACCTGATACCCCTTACGATAATAAAGGGGAACATCCAGACGCGTGGTAAGTGTGTTCTTGACGGGAGTGAACAGCCTCTGCTTCCTGTCGGTCTTTGCTGGGTCTGCACCATAAGTTACAAAGAGAGAAAGGAACCTGCGGGTACGGCTGTCCAACAGAGGTACCAGCCGAAGTTCACCCTGGGTCTGAATGAATCCATGCAGATATATATAAGCATGTATCTCCTCCACCTGCTCCTCATCGAGGAAAGGCAATCTGAGCAGATTCTCGCGAGTGGCGGTGTTGATATTCATAGGGTTGTCATGCAACAGACGCAGTTCCTGCAACTGTACATCCCACTGCTGAAGGGCTCCATCGGTGACCGCCTCATAAGCTGTCTCGTCATCATCATCGCCCGCCAGGATACCCTCGGTATATTCCTGAACAAAGTTGTCCCATGTGTAAGACTGGGCCCAGGAAGAGGTTGCCATGCTGAAGGCTATCAGCACCATACATATCCAGGACCTGTCAGAACACATGGGACAACAATGCTTTACTCTGTAACTATCGTCAGCTGACCGGCCTGGAAGAGCTGGTCATGATCTATAAACCATCCCTTCAACGTGCGCTTACCACAAAGAATCTGACGAATGGCTTCACCATCACCCTGACGGATGATGTCCACAGAACGTCCGTCACCCGTACTCAAGGTGACACGGGGGAACAGAGGAACACTCACCAGGTAACTGGCATCTGCAGGTGAATAGGTATAGAGACCTATGGCATTGAGCACATACCAACTGGACATCTCACCGGCATCGTCCATACCGGCATATGCCAGATGGTCGGCTCCCATATCGTAATACCTATCCATAAGGATGTTGAGGATACGCTGAGCCTTGGGCTGCTTATCAATGAAATAATAAGTATAGGGGACACTGTGGTCGGGCTGATTGCCCTGACAATAATTACCCAGGAAGCCAGTGAGGTTCCATGCTTCATATCCACGCCATGGTTCTGTGAAGAGTGAGTCCAACTTCTGCTCCACAGCCTGATGACTGGGATAAAGCGCCACCATGCCCTCGGGATCATGTGGAGCAAAGAAAAGGCTCTGCCAAGCATTGGCTTCGCGATACTGATAAGCATAGTAAGGCATGTAAGGATCAAAATCCTGAATCCACTCTCCATTGGCCGTCTTTCCGCGCCAGAATCCCGTTGATGGGTCAAAGAGGTTCTTGTAGTTTGACGAACGGGACATAAGCAGACGATAGTTGGACTTGTCCTTCAGGATACGTGCAACCTGAGCCGTGGCATAATCATCATAAGCATACTCTACGGTTTTGGTAACTGCTGCCTTATACTCATCCTCTGTGGGAACATTGGTTGTATCCTTTTCCGCTATCCATCCACGCTCGATATATTCGTCGAGATATGGACGTCCGCCACGGCCTGGCACAGTGGCATTCTTAAGAAGCAAACGATAGGCACGCTCAAGATCAAAACCCCTGACGCCACGCAGCCATGCACCAATGACAAAGGTGGAAGCATGGTCACCATGGAAGAAGGTGGGCATGTAACCTCCACGCTTCTCACCCATATCTGTAATGGACTTAATAATATCGGCTGCCACATCAGGGCAAACCATTGCCAGGAGCTGCAACTTATTGCGATAGGTATCCCAGAAGGAGGGCTCGGTATAATAACGGAAATCCGACTTGACTACGTTTCCACGTACATCACGGTACTCTCCGTTGACATCACTACGCAGCACCGGCCATAGGAAGGTACGATAAAACGTGCTGTACAAGAGACCTTTCTGGCGCTCCGTTCCTCCTTCCACCTGGATATGGGAAAGGATGTTCTGCCAAGTCTGGTCGGCCTGCGAACGTACAGATGCGAAATCCCTACCGGCCAGTTCTGCCTCCAGATTCATCCGAGCATTCTCGATGCTGACAAAGGAGAATCCGATGCGCAGTTCCAAAGGAGCGGCTCCACGGTTGTCCTTGAAGTCTACCACAGCCACCCGATGCTTATTGTCCTGTACCATATTCACGCTCTGCACAGGCAGAGAGGACATGGCATAGAAATAGATACGTCCATGTCCGTCCTGATAACCCTCGAACACATTATCGGCACTCTGACTCTTGCGGATGTCCCACTGACGTGGATTGCCATTATTCCGTGTGATATCAACAAGCAGACGCTTCTCATCCTCGGCACGGAACGTATAACGATGGAAAGCACAGCGTAAGGTGGTGGTCAACTCTGCCTGCACCTGATAGCGCTCCAGCCATACACTGTAATATCCGGGATGTGCTTCCTCGCGCTGATGAGAAAAATGTGATGCGAAATTACGGGGATAGAATATGCCCGTGACAGGAAGGATGGGAAAATGAAGCTGATCCCAATGTCCCTTGGCCGTATGAGCAAACGCATAGATCTCATGGTCCTCATACTGATAGCCCGAACCGCTATGATACATGGTGACAGGAGTAGCCTGCACCATGGCATTGGGCAGT
>JBJFDX010000209.1:0-7327 GCA_051890235.1 Bacteroidaceae bacterium
TTTGCTGCCCAGGAACTTATAAAAATTAATTATTAATTATGTTGCGGAATTAAGGGTAAGGTGAAACATCTCATCATACTTGGTGATGGCATGGCAGACTGGCCATGTCCCGAATTGGGAGGGAAGACATTACTCCAGTATGCCGATACTCCCCACTTTGATTTCCTTGCGCGTAACGGACGCAACGGACTGCTGAAGACAGTGCCTGATGGCTTCCATCCAGGTAGTGAGGTAGCCAATAGCAGCATCTTAGGATATGACCAGCATCTTGTTTACGAGGGGCGTGGACCTCTTGAGGCAGCCAGCATCGGTGTAGATCTGGCACCTGATGATCTGGCTTTGCGATGTAATCTGGTTTGTTTGGAAGGTGATTTGTTGAAAAATCATTCCTGCGGTAGACTTGAGACCGAAGAGGGTGATGTGCTGATTCGCTATCTCCAAGAGCATTTGGGTAATGAACGCATACACTTCTACACTGGTGTGCAGTATCGTCATCTGTTGGTAATCAAGGGCGGTAACAAGCATCTTCTCTGCACACCGCCTCATGATATACCGGGTTCCCCTTGGTTGGACAATGTTCCCAAGGCTGCTGTTCCCGAGGCACAGGTGACTGTCGATGTGCTGTTGCATCTGATGAGGGAGAGCCAAAGGTTGTTGGCCTGCCATCCACTCAATGTCCGTCGTGTGGCTCAGGGACAGGATCCAGCCAATAGTATATGGCCATGGGGTGGAGGTTATCGTCCCATGATGACACCTCTGACCTGCACCTTTCCCCAGATAAAGAGAGGTTCGGTCATCACGGCCGTTGACCTTATCCGAGGCATAGGACGTTATGCAGGTCTGCAGGTTATCGATGTCCCAGGCGCTACAGGATTGTGGGATACCAATTTCGAAGGAAAGGCTCAGGCGGCCATCAAAGCTTTGCAGACCGATGATTTCGTCTATCTGCATGTTGAGGCCAGTGATGAGGCTGGTCATGATGGCAGTATAGAACTCAAACTGGATACTATTCAATCGCTTGATAATCGTTTGGTCAGACCTATTCTTGAGGCGCTTGATCCACAGGCATCCGGATGTCTGGAGGCTGCGGGTGAACCTGTGGCAGTGGCTTTGCTGCCTGATCATCCTACTCCTTGCCGACTGCGTACGCATACCAACGAGCCCATTCCGTTTGTCATCTATGCTCCTGGCATCGAACCGGATGAGGTGCAGACGTTTGATGAGGTGGCTGCCTGTCAGGGCGCGTATGGCTTGATGGAGGGAGATGAGTTCATTCGCACCTTTATGACATGTGGTTAGAAAACTCTTGTTGTGTAGAGCAATTATTGATAAACATTCAATCATCCATCACCTGGGTGCTTCCAGTCAGAGAGAGAATTCTCGGAGTGAATGCAGGTGAGGCGGTTGAGCAAACATAGAACAATGAATTATTACAGTACCAACGGAAAAGCTCCGAAGGCATCACTTCAGAAGGCTGTGGTGCAAGGATTGGCAGAAGATCGTGGCCTATACATGCCCGAGCGTATCGTTCCTCTTGATTCCGACTTTCTGACTCATCTGGGTGATTATTCCTTTCAGGAGATTGCCTGTCGTGTGGCAGACTGTTTCTTTGGGGAGGATGTACCTCAGGAGGAGTTGCATGCCCTCGTGTGTGATACCCTTAGTTTTGATGTTCCCTTGGTGGAGGTGGATCCTCGTGTTTATTCACTTGAACTCTTTCATGGTCCCACTTTGGCATTCAAGGATGTGGGTGCACGTTTCATGGCCCGTTTGTTGGGGCATTTCATTCGTCGCAGTGGCAGTGACGAACTGGTCAATGTGTTGGTAGCCACCTCTGGTGATACGGGGTCGGCTGTGGCAAACGGATTCCTGGGCGTGCCAGGCATACATGTGTATGTGCTCTATCCCAAGGGTAAGGTAAGTCCCATACAGGAATGCCAGTTTACCACACTCGGACAGAATATCACGGCCCTGGAGGTGGATGGCGTGTTTGACGATTGTCAGGCTCTCGTGAAGAGTGCCTTTATGGATGCCGACCTTACTGCTCACATGCGTCTCACAAGTGCCAACAGTATCAATGTGGCTCGTTTCCTGCCTCAGAGTTTCTATTATTTCTATGCCTGTGCCCAGCTGCAGCGAAGGGGTTGGCAAGGCAAGACTGTAGCCTGCGTGCCCAGTGGCAACTTTGGTAATATCTGTTCGGCTCTTATCGGCAAACGTATGGGCCTTCCGGTGCATAGGTTTATAGCGGCAAACAATGCCAATGATGTCTTCTATAAGTATCTTCAGACGGGTGAATATGTGCCTATGGCCAGTTTGCAGACGATAGCCAATGCTATGGACGTGGGTAATCCCAGCAACTTTGCTCGTATCCTGGACCTTTACGGACATTCTGTGGATGCTATCCGTCGGGATATCTCTGGGGCTACCTATAGTGATGCTCAGATAGCCGATACGCTTCGTTCCTGTTTGCAGGAGACGGGTTATCTGCTCGATCCTCATGGAGCCTGTGGTTATCGTGCATTGCAGGAAGGTCTGCATGAGGATGAGGCAGGCTTCTTCCTGGAGACTGCACATCCTGCCAAGTTCAAGAGCGTAGTGGAGGAGATTACGGGGCATAGCGTAGCCATTCCCGAGCGCTTGGCTGCCTTTATGAAGGGCGAGAAGCAGAGTGTGCCCATGAGTCGTGAATTCCAGGACTTCAAACAGTTCCTGCTGAATCGGTAGGACTGACTTCTTGCATCAGTACAGACATTATATATATTATAAGAATCAATAGCAGGAAAGGGACCATCAGATGTCCCTCCTGCTATTGGTGTTTTTCTTGCCTTGTATAGCCCGTCCTTTCCGTGTTCAATCAACGGAGAGACAGCATCAGAAAAAGATGCCTGCATTTTTTTGAAGTTTAACGGAATCTTCATAAATTTGCAACGTCAAAGTGTATAAAACAAAAACTGATTGGAGGAAAATGTCCTTCGATGTGATGCGCATAGGGTGCACCGATTGATATGTTTATAGGAATGTTGACCATAGCGCCTGTGTGGTGATGTTCCTGTGACATGGGCAGAATGGAAATATATATAAAAGAGGATTTATAACTTACTATTAATCATTATTACTTATGAGGAAACAATTACTCATGGCGATGCTCGGACTGGTGTCCGCATCTTCGCTCACGGTTCCTGCTTTAGCCGAAGGTTTGGTGGTGGTGGGTGCCAATGTGATTATTGCTCCTTCGTCTCAGTATGATGGCGACAAGGAGTGGAGTGCTGTAACCTGGGTGTACAACACAGGTATTAACTATGGTACGGGAAATACCGACAACCCCTTCTATAACATCATCAATGGGGTTCCTGCCACCGATGCCAATGGCTATGAGTGGTATCAGGCTGAGTATGATACTGCCACTGTGGGTTTCAATGAAGAGACGAACACGCCCATCAAGTGGGAGGTTCACACTGCTCCATTCAGCAGCGATGAGAACTACAATGGTCGTCCCTCTTACCGTTGGACAACCACTGACATCATGGCAGACATCTATTTCCGTCGCACCTTCTCCACCACACAGCTTCTCTCTGGAGATGTTTATCTGGCATGTGGCCACGATGATGCTCCCTGTGAGTATTATATCAATGGCGTGCTGGTGTTCCAGAAGACCGGTTTTGAGGTTGATCACTGGAATTATACCACAAATCCTGAAACAAACGAGGTGGTGGACTCTATTCCTGTTTACAAGAATGGATGGAACAACAGCGAGTTTGTAAAGCTTACCGATGAGCAGAAGGCCCTCATCAAACTGGGTGGCGAGGAGAACCTCCTTGCTGTGCACGTGCATCAGAACTGGGGCGGTGCCTTTGCTGATTGCGGTCTCTATACCAGTGTGCCCGGTGGTGTTGACATGGGTTATGTGACTCCCTGGACCGGTAAGGTTCTCTTCAACTCTTGGGGTGGCTATTCTGATGCCGATCGTCATGGTTGGGAGAAACTCTATGAGGCACAGGCAGATGATCAGTACACCATCCATCTGCAGGGTGTGAACCCAGGCGAATGGGGTCAGCAGGTTCACTTCAAGACTCCCATCAAGCTGTCTGCTGAGAAGGAGTACACTCTGAAGATGAAGTTGGCTTCCAACAAGACGCTGGAGAATGTGATTGTCAAAGTGACCGAGAATGACAATGATGAGAAGGAAGCCGCTCTGGAGAACTATCGCATCGAATCTACAGAGCCTACCGAGGTAGAATTGGGTGTTTTGGGCACAGAGGTCAACAACATGAAGATTGCCTTCAACTTTGCAACCGAGGAGGCTGGTACAGATGTGACCATCAGCGAGATGACCCTTACTGACGAGACCGATGGGACAGAACTGTGGGTGGGTACTTCCTACTTCAACTATTGCTATGTGACCGACATCGATACAATCACCAGCGAGGAGGATTTGAGCGAGACTTATGAGGTTAAGCAAATCAAGGATCCTGAGATTGAAGGTCGTGTGGAGACCATGTCCTGGACTCAGGCTGACTTCGATGACTCTATGTGGAGTGATCAGGCTATGCCTATGGGTAACGCAGGTTATATGCCCGAGATTCAGAGCATCTGGCCCGGACAGATGGGTCACCTTGATTACACAGGTGATGGCGCTGAGGGTTGCAATACCAACTACTGGGTACGTCGTACCTTCGTCCTCGACAAGGTTAACGAGCGCTTGAGCTATGCTCTCAACGTTTGTCATGATGATACCTATGAGACTTATGTCAATGGTCATTTGCTGCAGAAGTATGATGGATGGACCAATGGCAAGAACCCCAAGCAGGTACACATCCCTGCCAAGTATCTGCGTGAAGGAAACAACGTGATTGCCACATACATCCAGCAGAACTGGGGCGGACGCTTCTATGACTGCGGTATCAACGTGGAGGAAGTGAACTATGACGAGTGTGCTGACCTGCTGAAGGCTGCCATTGCTCTGGGCGAGACAGATGCTACACTCACCAAGGCCATGAAGGCCAACCTGGACAGCCTGGTGGCTGCTGGTCGCAATGAGCTTGAGGTGAACAAGGATGCTGCTGAGGTGAAGGAGTATGCCAGGAACCTTGAGGCAAGCATCAAGACCATCCTCGGCTATGCAGGTGATGTGAATATCCTCATGCAGACTATCGATATCTGCAACAACACTCAGGATAACGGTTACCTCAAGGAGACTCTCGACATGGTGAAGGTGAAGGTTGACTCCTGTGAGAACAATGGTCAGACCAATGATCTGCTGGGTCAGTTGCGCCTGGCACGCCGTCGCAATGCCCTCGAGCGTCATACTGAGGCTTACGTGGGTAGCCAGCCCGCTGCTTACAATTCAGAAACAGCAAACGGTGAATATGACGAAGGTGAGTACTATTTCTATAATGTAGGTCAGCGTCTGTACCTCGCAGGTGCAGAGAACTGGGGTGCCCACCTCGGTCTGGCTTATGCAAGCAATGCTTTCCGCCTGATTAATGTGAACAGGAATGGTGAGCCTCTGGAGCGTGGCTACCGCATTCAGACCATGCGTCCTAATGGTTCCATCGGCACGGATGACTTCATCGCCTATAATAGTTATATTGACTGTAATACCGATGATGCATGGGACTTCATGCCTGTAGAAGGCAAGCCTAACGTCTTCAATATTGTACGCGTAACAGCCAATCCCGAAAATGGTTACAACATGCTGGGCTATCGTGATGGTAAGGACAATCCTTATGGACTCTCCTACAATGTGGTGGATACCGACATGAGAACCGTTGAGAGCGAGAACAACCAGTGGATGCTCATCAGCAAGAAGGAGATGGATGAGATGATGGCTACAGCAACAGCTGAGCAGCCCGTTGAGGCTACTCACCTCATTGTTAACCCAGGTTTCGACCAGCGCTTGACTATCGACAACTGGCTTGCCATCATGGAGAAGGGTACCAATGACAATGGTGATGAGAATGCAGGACTGGGCGTATGGGGCCGTGGCGGCAATCATCCCGACTTTGTTATGGAGGCTTGGAACTGCGTGACAGGTACCATCACTCAGGATATCTTCGACAGTAGTATTCTTCCCGGTTGGTACACACTCTCTGCACAGGCATACTATCGTGATGGCAGTTATGAGCATCACACCGAGAAGTATGTTGCCGGTGAGACACTTGAGCGCAATGCCTTCCTGATGGCAGGTGAGGGCGAAGGTATGGTTAAGGGTGATATCAACCTTATCACCGACTATGCCAACAGGGTTCCCGGTCTGGGCCGTCTGGATGCATCTGGTACAGTACGTATACCCGATGCTTGCTGGAGTGCTGCCGAGGAGTACTTCTGGTATGGTTGCTACTGGACTAAGCCTCTCCTCTTCGAGGTGACAGAAGAGAATAAGGGTTTGATGACCATCGGTATCATCAAGGAAGGTGCTGTCAAGTATGACTGGGTAGTGGCCGACAACTTCCGTCTGAAGTACTATGGTAAGGAGAAGCCCACAGGCATCGAGAATGTTGACGAAGTGGTTACTCCTTCTCTGCAGGGTGGCGCAGCCATTTACAACTTGCAGGGTCAGCGTCTCAACCATGTTCAGAAGGGTGTGAACATCGTTGGTGGTAAGAAGATTCTGGTCAAGTAATTCCTTTGGGAATCCTGATTGAAATCAGATAAGACGGGGGCGTGTCAGCAGATGACACGCCCCTGGTGTTTGAGTAGGATGATACTCTTCTTGTGTTAAAGAGAGTTAAAGTATCTGTCTTCAAGCAAGAAATGTCGATTTTTGCAGTTTGATGAGATATAGGAAGAAAACAGGAATAATATGAAACGAATGATGAAGACTTTCACCCTGATGGGAATAACCGCCATTGCCCTCTCGGCATGTCGTGCAGCACGTGTAGAGAAGTCCGCTCAGAGTGGCGAGGTAAACTGGAGTGTAAACGAGGAAGTGGACGAGTCCTTCTTAATCCTTTCTGATGCGCAACATGAAATGGTAAACAACAACAATTCTTTTGCTTTCAGTCTCTACAATAAGACCATGGGTATGAACTCCCGTGTGGTATCACCCCTGAGTGTTACTTATCTGATGAGTATGCTGGCCAACGGTGCCGACGGAGAGACTCAGCGGCAGATACTTACCACCCTTGGTTGGGCTGGCGAAGGCAGTCAGGAACCATCCTTGCAGGATATCAATGATTACTCACGCATGTTGATTGAGAAGACTGCCCGGCTGGACAAGGCAGTGACCGTGGAGATAGCCAACTATGTGGCAGTAAACAGGAAATTCAAGCTCAACAGTAAGTTCCGGAAGTCTGTGGAGCGAGATTATAAAGCAGGTGTAGAG
>JBJFDX010000210.1:0-7324 GCA_051890235.1 Bacteroidaceae bacterium
ATCGGTCAGGAAGAACATCTTGCGTCCCGTGGGGCGCGTCATGGATTCCATGCAACCATATTCAAGGTAGGCGGTCTCAAAGACTCTCTCCTTCTGTTTTCCGTTGAAGAAGTTCGGTTCGCGTGAAGTTCCCGTCCACACTTGGGCGATATAACCGTCACAACTCTTCATCGAAGCCAGAGAAGCCTCAGGAGAGACAATGTGCCATTGAGAATAATTGAGCAAGGAGTGCGTGGGGACGTAGCATCTTACGTTCATTCCTTTCTGCCGTCCATACTCTTTGGCAAACTTGAATGATTCCTCAAGCGCCCTGTAATAAAGATGATACTTGAGCTTATTGCTCAGATAAGTGTTCTCGGCAGAGAGATGTTGGGGTCGCCAGGGGAAGCCATAATAGTCCTGCCATTCCTGCTTGAAGGCTTCGCTATATCCTGCCCTTGTCCAGAATTCCGGCTCTTCCAGAAAGATGGCATCAATACCTGCGTCGATGACAGGCCGTATGTGTCTTTGCTTGAAGTATTCCAGATAGTTCTTTGTGGGCACGATATAAGGGATGAGATGGCCATGCCAGATGGTATCACCCTTCATGGTCTTTTGTCCTTCGTCCAGATGCCATTTGCCGTCCCATTTTCCTGTAAAATAGTCCTGATATTCTCCCCAGGCTATTCCTGTCATAAAGTGGGTCTTGTAGCCTCTTTCTCGCCATGAGTCTACCCTTTCCCTAAAGGTCATCTGGCTGTAGTCATTAGCCCCGTAAACCATGACCACATCTGCTCTCACGTCGGTAACAGGTTTCCAGGGGCCTGCAGTCTGAAAGGTGGTTTTCTCCTGGGCATGCAGGCTACAGCCAAGGAGCCACATCCACATAATGACACGTAATACTTTCATCGGTTATGTTATATAATTAATAATGTATATCGCATCCGCTTGAGACTGCAATCCAAGTTCCTGTCTTATCTTAGCGTATTTGGGAAATATGTGTTTCTTGGCGAAACTTTTGCTCAAAAAGTCTGTTCTTTTGACACTCTCGGACTGTTCTTCGGGCAAGATGTGATCCGTTCTTTACCCAAAGAGATTGAGTTTGTTTGCCCGAGCCTCTTCTATCGAGAGTTGATTGGCAGGTTCACAAGACTGGCGGCGCAATTCTTCCTGAGTCTTTCTCAAGTCGGCCAAAGCCTCTTTACTGAGGGCAGGATTCATGAAACGGGCAGCCAGAAGAGCCGCTTGACTGGCATCCTTGGTCCATATGACGGGTCCGCTGTAGGCTGGAGCTATCTTGAGAGCCGTATGCAAGGGGCTTGTGGTGGCCCCTCCCACCATAATGGGTACCCTTATGCCTGCCTTCTCAAGAGCTTGAGCCACCTTGATCATTTCGGTCAGACTGGGCGTGATGAGTCCGCTCAAACCTATGATATCGGGCTGGCACTCCATGGCTTTGGCCAGAAGAACATCCTCGGGAACCATCACGCCAAGGTCTATTACTTCAAATCCGTTGCAGGCCAGTACCACACTCACGATATTCTTGCCTATGTCATGTACGTCTCCCTTGACCGTAGCCAGCAGGACTTTCCCAGAGGATGCGTGGCTATCAGCTCTTTGAGCCTCGATATATGGCTGCAGAATGGCTACGGCCTGCTTCATGGTTCTTGCTGTCTTGACCACTTGTGGGAGAAACATCTTACCTTCTCCGAAGAGCTGTCCCACCAGATTCATACCCTTCATCAGCGGGCCCTCGATAATGTCTACAGCCCTGGGATAGGTTTGCAAGGCTTGGTTCAGATCGTACTCCAAACCTTGCGAGATGCCGCGTCTGAGCTTGTCCACCAGTCTGTCCTCCACGCTCAATTCCTGCTGCATGTCCTTTTGCTGATGGGAAGTATCCTTGGCTTGAGATGCCTGTTCGGCCAGGAGCGAAGCCATCTCCACCAGTCTCTCGCTTGCTTGGTGTGAGGGTCTCAGGATAGCATCCTCAAACACATTCAGTTGGTCGGCAGGAATATCGGCATACATGACCTTAGACGAGGGATTGACGATACCGAAATCCATACCCTTCTGCTGGGCATGATAGAGGAAAACGGCATGCATGGCCTCACGCACATAGTTGTTTCCTCGGAAAGAGAAACTCAGATTGCTCACGCCTCCGCTCACATGTGTGCCGGGCAGATGCTTGTGAATCCATTCCGTAGCCCTGATGAAGTCGAGCGCATAAGCATCATGCTCGGGCATACCCGTGGCAATAGCGAGTATGTTTGGGTCAAAGATGATGTCGCGTGGACTTAGACCTACCTGGTGAACAAGTAAACGATATGCGCGATTGCATATTTCTATCCGACGCTCATAGGTGTCGGCCTGTCCTTTTTCATCGAAAGCCATGACCACTACGGCTGCTCCCAGTCGCTTGAGTTCGTGAGCATGTGACAGGAATGCCTGCTCACCCTCCTTCAGACTGATGCTGTTGGCTATACATTTTCCTTGTATGCACTTGAGTCCTGCACATATTACGTCCCAGTTGCTGCTGTCCACCATGATGGGTACGCGACAAATGTCGGGATCGCTTGTCAGCAGATTCAGGAAATGTTTCATCTCCTGCTCGGCATCCAGCAGCCCGTCGTCCATATTGATATCGATGACCATGGCTCCGTCTTCCACCTGCCTACGGGCTATGTCAAGGGCCTCTTCATAGGCTTTCTCCTTGATTAGACGTAGGAATTTGCGCGAACCGGCCACGTTGCATCTCTCACCCACGTTGACAAAGAATCCGCCCTTGGTCTGGCCTTCTTGCTTTTCTCTTACAAGAGCTTCCAATCCACATAATGCAATCTGATTGCAGTCTGCCTGCGGAAGGTGTCCTTCGTGCACGTGCTCGTCAGCCAAGGCACGAAGGGCTGCTATATGCTCGGGGGTGGTTCCGCAGCATCCGCCTATCACATTCACCAGATGCTCTTCAATAAAGGGGGTCATCTGACTGGCCATCATCTCGGGCGTCTGGTCATACTCTCCCAAACTGTTGGGCAGACCGGCATTCGGATGAACCGTGATAAAACAATTGGCACTTTCGGCCAGGGCACGAAGGGGTGCAAGCATGTCCTTGGCGCCAAACGAGCAGTTGAGGCCTACGCTCAGAGGACGGGCATGTGCGATACTCACGAGGAAGGCTTCCAAGGTCTGTCCGCTCAGGAGGCGACCTGCTTTGTCGCTTATTGTCACGCTCAGCATCAGAGGTACATGTATGCCAGTCTGCTCTTCGGCTTGCTGGAGTGCGAAGATGGCCGCCTTGGTGTTGAGCGTATCAAAGATGGTTTCCATCAGAATGGCATCCACGCCCTCCTGCAGCAGGGCCAAGAATTGTTCCAGATAAGCCTCGGCCATTTCGTCGAAGTTGATGGACCTGAAGGCAGGATTGCCCACGTCGGGGCTCATGGAACAGGTCTTGTTGGTAGGACCCACGCTGGCCACCACGTATCGTGGCCTCTGGGCTGTGGAGAACTCATCAGCTGCCTGGCGAGCAAGCCTTACCGCCTGTCGGTTGATATCAGATATCAGATGCTCACATCGGTAATCGGCCTGCGAGATACTCTGGCTGTTGAACGTGTTGGTGCTTATGATATCGGCTCCTGCCTGCAGATATCTTCGGTGGATATCGCTTATCACATCGGGACGTGTGAGAGACAGGATATCGTTGTTGCCCATCATCTGACCTGGGTATGAGGCCAGCAGTTCGCCGCGGAAATCCTCCTCCTGCAGGCCATAAGTCTGTATCATCGTACCCATAGCGCCGTCCAGCACCAGGATGCGTCCTTGCTGGAGTTGCTCCTCCAGGGTATTGAATGAATTCGTTTTGCTCTTGAATGTGTCCTTCTTGTCCATGTCTTGCTTCTGATGCGTAGTGGGAACATACAAAGATGCTCCTATATCCTGAAAAGAAATGCGTGCGCGGTGATGTGTAATCCTCAGAAACTCTTCTTGAAATGTCTGTCCATCTCCCGTCGGTCCTGCTTCTCCTTGAGCGTCTCTCGCTTGTCATACTCCTTCTTTCCTCGGGCGATATGCAGGTCCAGTTTGGCCAGTCCGCGCTCATCTATGAAGAGCAGAGTGGGTATGATACTGAATCCCGGATTCTTCACCTCCTGCTGTATCTTGCGTATCTCCTTGCGGTTGAGCAGCAGTTTGCGGTCGCGTCGCTCCACATGATTGTTGTAAGAGCCTTGCTCGTAATGTGCCACATACATGTTTTTCACCCACACTTCACCCCTGTTGACGAAGCAGAAGGTATCCACCAGACTGGCTTTTCCAGCCCTGATACTCTTGATTTCCGTGCCTGTGAGTTGCAGTCCGGCCGTAAACTTATCCATGAGCAGATAGTCATGCTCGGCTCTTTTGTTCTTGATATTTATCTTTTCTCCCTTGTTGGGAATCAATGTCTTAGCCATCTGTTTCTGTGCGATGGAGCCTTTCGGCTCGTGTTTAACTTAAATACGTGTCCTGTTTGCGCCAAACAGCCTGCATGTTTCAGGCAAACTCAGAATCAATTCTTCTGCACCTGGATAAAGTCCTCCAGATGATCGTCCACATAGTGGCAGATAAGGTCGGTCACATCCTCCTCCATCTCAACGAAAGCATCATCCAGGTCGTCGAACTCAGGAAACTGCTCAAAGAGTGCCATAAACTCCTCGTCGGAACAATCCTGCGTGAGTTTCTTCTCGTATTTCTCGTAGAGCCTCCTTGCCTTGTATACCAGATTGGAGAAATCATGGGCTCCCCACAGTCTCATGGCCTTGGCAAAAGGATTGAGGAAGATAAAAGGACCGTATCCGTTGTGAATCAACTGCACAAATCCTCCGTCCATTACCTCGTCCCTCAGGGCCACATAAGCCAGAAGGGTAATCTGATGGCCGTTGAGTAAAGGCATGGTGGAAGCATCCAACCGGCCGCCGATGGCATCCATGATGCGGTCATGAATGAGCATGAGAAAGGCATCCATACCCTCAGAGGCTGCCTTGATAATATCCTGTTCGTTGACTGTAATCTGCATATTTCTCTGCGAAAAAGACATTCTTTTATCAATTTCCATCCTGCAAAGTTACTAAATTATCCCGTAAAACAGCCTACCTGCAAAAAAAAGGCGCCAGGAGTGCGTGGAAATACCATAAATTAAGTACTTTTGCACTAAGTTTGTAAAAACTGAGACAACACACATTATACTATAAATCTAAACGAAAAAGAATTATGGTTTATTCACACGAAGTTCAGAACATGTGTTGTGTGGCTAAAGGCCCCAACCATGGTCCTGCTCCCATTCCCGAAGAGGGCAAGTGGGTACAGGCTAAGGAAATCAAGGACATCAGCGGTCTGACACACGGTATCGGCTGGTGCGCTCCCCAGCAGGGTGCCTGCAAGCTGACCCTGAATGTCAAGGAAGGCATCATCGAGGAGGCTCTCGTCGAGACTATCGGATGCTCAGGTATGACTCATTCAGCTGCCATGGCATCTGAGATTCTGCCCGGCAAGACCATTCTCGAGGCTCTGAATACCGACCTCGTATGCGACGCCATCAATACCGCCATGCGCGAACTCTTCCTGCAGATTGTCTATGGCCGTACACAGTCAGCCTTCTCTGAGGGTGGACTCATGATTGGTGCCGGACTGGAAGACCTGGGTAAGGGCCTTATCTCACAGACCGGTACACTCTATGGTACCAAGGTGAAGGGTACTCGTTACCTGCAGCTCACCGAGGGTTACATTACCAAGATGTATCTCGACAAGGACGATCAGGTGTGCGGTTATGAGTTCGTACACATGGGCAAGTTCATGGATGCCATCAAGAAGGGCGTTCCTGCCGACGAGGCTCTCAAGAGCGTTACTGGTACCTATGGTCGTACCAAGGAGGAGGATGGTGCTGTCAAGTCAATCGACCCCCGCAAGGATTAAACTTTAAACAAGGAGGAAACAAGATATGATTAGAGAAGTAAAATTCGAGTCTCAGGACCGTCGTATCAAGCAGATTCTTGCTTGTTTGAACGCACACGGTATCGCTTCCATCGAGGAGGCTAACGAGATTTGTGAGGCTGCCGGCCTCGATCCCTACAAGACATGTGAGGAGACTCAGATGATCTGTTTCGAAAACGCAAAGTGGGCCTACGTGGTGGGTACAGCCATCGCTCTGAAGGAGAAGGCTAAGGACGCCGTAGAGGCAGCCAACTATATCGGCGAGGGACTGCAGAGTTTCTGTATCCCCGGTTCTGTTGCTGACGACCGCAAGGTAGGTATCGGTCATGGTGAACTGGCAGCCCGTCTGCTTACTCCCGAGACCAAGTGCTTTGCCTTCCTGGCAGGTCACGAGTCATTTGCTGCTGCCGAGGGTGCTATCAAGATTGCCCAGATGGCCAACAAGTCAAGACCAGCCGACAAGCCCCTGCGCTGCATCCTCAACGGTCTTGGCAAGGACGCTGCCATGATTATCAGCCGTATCAATGGTTTCACCTACGTGCAGACAAAGTTTGACTACTTCACTGGTGAACTGCAGGAGGTTAAGCGTATTGCTTACTCCAACGGTCCCCGTGCTGCTGTCAATTGTTATGGCGCCGATGACGTACGTGAAGGCGTAGCCATCATGTGGAAAGAGGACGTAGACGTATCCATTACAGGTAACTCTACCAACCCCACACGTTTCCAGCATCCCACAGCAGGTACCTATAAAAAGGAACGCGTGCGCGCAGGTAAGCCCTACTTCAGCGTGGCTTCAGGTGGTGGTACAGGTCGTACCCTCCATCCCGATAACATGGCTGCAGGTCCCGCTTCTTACGGCATGACCGATACCCTCGGCCGCATGCACTCTGATGCCCAGTTTGCTGGATCTTCATCCGTTCCCGCTCATGTGGAGATGATGGGCTTCCTGGGTATTGGTAACAATCCCATGGTAGGTTGCTCCGTGGCATGTGCTGTAAACGTAGACCTCGCTCTCAACAAGAAGTAATCAAATATTGAGATTTAATCTTTTCCGAAGGCTGTATCGTGAGTTTATCGTGGTACAGCCTTTAATCTTTTTTTACTTTTTCAGGATACTAAGAAAAGACAGAAAACCATTACGGGAACGTGATAATACATCAGAATAAGGGAGTGAAATGCCCCTTGGATAACTCAAATATGGGCTTAGGAGGAAGATTTTTGCAATTTCTGTAAATTCCAAATTCGCAATTTTGAGGTTCAAAATGGTTATTCTGAGGGCAAAAAAGGGATTTCCGATGCCAATTTAGGCTTGTTTGAGGCCCTAAATAGACTCTTTTTTCGTTATCTCTGACAATAAGCAGAAGAAAGGTTCTTTACA
>JBJFDX010000211.1:0-2014 GCA_051890235.1 Bacteroidaceae bacterium
GGATGGCCCCATATTCTCTCCTGCCAGCACAAACGAAGTCTTGGCACTTATACTACCCACATTCCGACCACCATGCTGTTCTATGATTGTTTTGTATTCATCACGACTATGATGACGGAACACTCCGCTGATGACCACGCTCTGCCCCACTAACGTGTCACTATGCACCTGATGTTCCTGCTGGGAAAGCTGCATCTGCAACCCTGCTTCGTTGAGACGGTTGACATATGCCAGATTCTTCTCATCTCGGAAAAAGGTGATGACACTTCGGGCAATCACATCTCCAATGCCGTTGATGGCAAGCAAACTTTCAAGTGAGGCATTTCTCACAGCCTCCATGCTTCCAAAGTTACGTGCCAGAGCCTTGGCCGCAATCTCACCCACAAACCTGATACCTATGGCAAAGAGTACGCGCTCAAAGGGTACACTACGGCTTTCATTTATACTCTGAATAATTCGGCGAGCCATCTCATGTCCACCGCCCTCTATGGTAAGTAACTGTTCCTCTGTGAGACGATATAAGTCAGAGGCATCTGAAACAAGCCCCATCTGATAAAGGGTATCCACAGTCTCTGGACCCAGCGAATTGATATTCATGGCTTTTCGACTTATAAAATGCTCTATACGTCCCAGCAGCAGTGGTGGACAACCACTATCATTGGGACAATAATGAGCAGCCTCACCCTCATATCGTACCAGAGGCGTTCCACACACAGGACATCGAGTAATAAAAGGAATGGCACCTGGGTGATCAGGGGTTACATTATCCACAATCTTCGGTATGATTTCGCCACCCTTCTCCACCAGTATACGATCTCCCACATGCAGATGCAGTTGCGCCATGATATCGGCATTATGCAGAGTGGCCCTGCGTACCTGCGTACCAGCCAAATGCACAGGATCCATATTGGCCACAGGAGTCACGGCTCCTGTACGACCCACCTGAAAGACCACCTGACGCAAGATTGTCTCCTCCTGTTCTGCCTTGAATTTGTAAGCAATGGCCCACCGGGGACTCTTGGCTGTCATACCTAAGGCACGTTGTTGCGCCAAAGAGTTTACCTTGAGCACGATGCCGTCTGTTGCCACAGGTAAATTTCTGCGTTCAACATCCCAATAATCAATATAGTCATAAATATCTTCCAGAGTGTGCGCCAACCTCATTTGTCCACTTATCTGGAATCCCCATGCAGATGCGGCCTGCAGATTAGCATAATGACTGTCACCTGGCACACCTTCTCCCAGGAGATAATAAAGGTAGGCATCCAGTCCACGCTGAGCCACCACGCTGCTGTTCTTACTCTTGAGTGTGCCGCTGGCAGCATTACGCGGATTGGCAAAGAGGGGCTCTCCATCACGCTCACGTTCAGAATTGATTCTGTTAAAGGAAGCCCAGGGCATCAATATTTCACCCCTTATCTCAAACTCATCAGGGAAACCGCTGCCTTGAGGAAGTGTGAGAGGAATGGTGCGTATGGTGCGCACATTCTCAGTCACATCATCTCCCTGTACCCCATCACCTCGGGTTACAGCTTTGACAAGGCGTCCACTCTCATAATGCAGACTGATGCTGAGTCCATCAAACTTCAGTTCGCAACAGACCTCAAAGGGCTCACCATGGAGTCCCTCACTCACACGCTGATAGAATTCCGCCACCTCCTGACGATTATAGGTGTTGGCCAAACTGAGCATAGGGCGCTTGTGAAGCACAGTTTGAAACTCATTGTTCAGGTCCGACCCCACACGCCGTGTAGGACTATTCGGGTCGTCCAGCTCAGGATACATCTGCTCCAGGTCCTGCAGGCGATGCATCTTCATGTCAAACTCCTGATCGGAAATGACAGGTGCATTGAGCACATAGTAATTATAATTATGCCTGTGAAGTTCCTCTCTCAAACTGAGAATTTCTTCCTTATCGTTTGTTCCTATCATGTGACAAATTGATGAAAGCAGCACAAATTTAGTACTAAATTACCATGGAAACAGAATTGGGAGAAAACTTTTTTTGGTTAAA
>JBJFDX010000212.1:0-2012 GCA_051890235.1 Bacteroidaceae bacterium
CTTATAACCATTTCCTCCACATTCCTCACAGCGTCCTCCCTTGACATTGAAAGAAAACCGTCCGGGCTTGTATCCTCTGATCTTTGCCTCAGGAAGTTCAACAAACAGATTTCGGATATCATTGAAGATACCGGTATAGGTGGCAGGATTGGAGCGAGGAGTACGTCCCAGCGGGCTCTGGTCAACGCTTACAACCTTATCTATATATTCCAGTCCCTCAACAGACGCGTATGGTAGAGGATTCTGCAGAGAGCGGTAGAAGTGCTGACTGAGTAAAGGTTGCAGAGTGTCCACTATCAAGGTACTCTTCCCGCTTCCGCTCACACCCGTAACACATATCAAACAACCAAGAGGAAATTCAGCATCCACCGATCGCAGGTTATTGCCTGAGGCACCTTTCAAACGAAGCATGTGTCCATTGCTTGGTCGGCGCACTGCAGGAATATCTATGCGCTGGAGACCTCGCAGATAACGACTGGTTAGTGTATCGGCTGTCAACATGTCTTTATAAGACCCCTGATAAACTACCTGTCCTCCCCGTCTTCCTGCTAAAGGACCAATGTCCACAATATAGTCGGCATGTTCCATCATCTCCTGGTCATGCTCCACCACAATCACAGTATTTCCCGTATCCCTCAGTTTGCACAAGGAATTAATCAAGCGGATATTGTCACGTTGATGCAATCCGATGCTGGGCTCATCCAGAATATATAACACGCCCACCAACTGACTTCCTATCTGTGTGGCAAGTCTGATGCGCTGACTTTCACCACCAGAGAGAGTGGCCGACGAGCGAGAAAGTGACAGATAATCAAGTCCCACATCCAGCAGGAAACGTAATCGAGTGCGAATCTCCTTGAGAATCTCCCCTGCTATACGGCGCTGCTGTGGTTCCATATGATTCTCGGCATCAGCCATCCAATCATACAGTTCAGACAAATCCATATCAGAGAGTTGAGCGATATTCTTTCCTGCAATACGGAAATGTAAGGCCTCCTTGTTGAGTCGGGATCCTCCACATTCGGGACAAGCAGATGTACAACGGAATTGCTCAACCCATCTCTGCATACCAACCCCCATATCCTGATCCAGTATCTGACTGATATACTTGGCAAGACCATCATATTCACAGAAGATATCATTGCTGGTGCATGCCACAGAAGCAGGTATGCGCAGATGCTCGTCCGAACCATTGATAATATCAGACAGTGCTTCTTCTGGTACTTCACTGAGCGGAGTCTCCAGGGTACACCCATACGTCTGAAGCAAAGCCTCTATCTGCCAGAATATCATCTGTGGCCGCGATTTGCCCAAAGGCGCTATTCCTCCTTGCTTCACACTCAAGCTAAGATTGGGGAACACCTTGTTGGAATCAATCAAGTTGACCGTACCCAATCCCTTACAACGCGGACATGCCCCCTGGGGACTGTTGAACGAGAAGTTATGAGGTGCCGGATCTCGGTAGGAAATACCGCTGGTGGGACACATCAGGCGTTTGCTGTAATGACGTATCTCCCCCGTTTCGGAATCAAGAATCTGCAGTAAGCCATCTCCCTGCTTCAATGCTGTAGCAACCGTTTGAGCCAACCTTGCTTCATCCTTCTCCTGTACGAGCAGGCGATCGATGACCACTTCAATGTCATGATTCCGATAACGGTCTACCTTCATCTCCGGTACCACCTCACACATCGTACCATCAACCCGCACATAGAGATAACCCTTACGACGTATACTTTCAAAAAGTTCACGATAGTGTCCCTTGCGATGATGCACGAGAGGTGCCAGAATACAAATCTTTCTCGAACAGAAGTCTCTGATTATCAAACTGACTATCTGCTCCTCTGTATATCTGGCCATACGTTCACCTGTGACATATGAGTAGGCTTCTCCTGCACGGGCAAAGAGGAGGCGCAGAAAATCATATATCTCAGTAGTGGTACCCACCGTACTGCGTGGGTTCTTATTGGTAGTCTTTTGCTCGATGCTGATTACTGGGCTAAGCCCTGTTATCT
>JBJFDX010000213.1:0-7253 GCA_051890235.1 Bacteroidaceae bacterium
GTACTTAAGAAGTAAGCGTGCTTCGAGAGGCATTCAAGAGCGCTTAATTTGCCAGCGCAGTAGTACTGCTTGGGGAAAGCCATTTTAGTGTGTCTTTCCCTGATACGACCTTTCTCTTCATACTCGTGAGCAAAATCATCTTTCCTCTCATTTCCAATACTCTTTCCCCTCTCAGATTTATCGGGAGAACTCTATGGTTGCTTGCCGTTTGACTTTATGCCAAACTTGGGGTGAGTTTAAGGAAAACTCAGGTCGTGTTTAAGTCAAACTCATAATGTGTTTGGGGCAAAGACAGGAAGAGGTCTTCGATAAACCATCCTCCTCATCTTTCATTAGACTGTTTTGGATGAAAGAATTTCCTCTTGTGTTCACATCTGGCCCTCTTTGCAACCCGGTTGCAGACGGCAATCCCTACCTTTGCACAAACCAACAAAGATACGGTAAGCATATGCGACACAAAATCCTTTATACGACAGTCCTGCTCGTGTCGGGACTGGTGGCAGGCTGCCATGCAGGACATGATGCCCATCATCAGGATGGAGATTCCCATGAAGAGAAGGTCACGCTGACCTCTTATAATCAGGATTATGAGATTTACTGTGAGTCCAATCCGCTCATAGCAGGTCAACAGGCACGCATGCTGGTGCATGTAACACGCTTGATCGATTTCAAGCCTCTCCCTCAAGCCCGCCTCTCTCTCAGTCTTGCTGTAGGAGGGAAACGCCAGCCGGTGGAGGCAGATACGCTTCAGAAGCCTGGGGTGGCTGTCGTAAGCCTTCTTCCGAAGCACGCAGGTCAGGGACTTCTGACAATAGAGGTGAATACTTCTGGCCGGCAACCTTGCAGAACGGAAATTCCAATCGTAGTCTATGCTGACCATAATCAGGCGCATGAAGCTCTTGAAGAGCAATCTTCTGTGAGTGGCAACCTGGTGCCTTTTACCAAGGAAATGGCTTGGAAGTCGCATTTCCGGACCGAGGAATGCCGCATGACCCCTTTCTCCTCGTCCATACGTGTGATGGCTCAGGTGGAGACTGCTCAAGGCGAGGAATGTGATGTGGTGGCGCGTGCAGCCGGAGTTGTTCGTATGGGAGCCAATCCGCCCATCGAAGGTATGAATGTAGGCAAAGGGCAGACCTTACTTGTGGTAGATGGGACCACCACAGCAGAGGGAAACCTGGATGTACGTCTGCAGGAGGCAGAGGCTGTCTACAGTCGTGCTCAAGCCGAGCTCGAACGGAAAGAACCCTTGGCAAAGGATGGAATAGTGAGCCAGAGCGACCTGCAGGCCGCACGCGCAGATTTTGCCACGGCCAAAGCTCAATGGGAAAGCCTGAAAGGCCTCTTTAAAAGTGGGAAACAGATGGTGACCGCTCCTCAGGCCGGTTATGTAACACAGGTGAATGTGCGAAGCGGACAGTACGTGGAGGCTGGACAGACCTTGCTGAGCCTGTCTTCCAATCGCTGGCTCACACTACGAGCTCAGTTGCCTCAGAACTGTTGGCCTCAGCTTCCTTACATCCACGATGCCCATATTCGCGTGGCAGAATCTGACACCCTCGTCTCTCTTGCTTCTCTTGAAGGAAGCCTGCTTTCCTATGGCAGACAGGTGAGTGGGGGCGAACCTCTCGTACCCGTTTTCTTCCGCATACGCAACATTTCATCTTTCTTGCCCGGCTCATGGGTTGAGATGCATATTCTTACACGTACCAACAGTCAGGCTCTGACCATTCCGACCGAGGCACTTATCGAGGAAATGGGACTCTATTTCGTGTATGTGCAACATACCCCCGAACTTTTTGAAAAAAAAGAGGTTAGCATAGGCGGAACAGATGGCCGGCGCGTGGAGGTTCTCTCAGGGCTGAAGGCTGGCGAGCGTGTGGTAAGTAAGGGTGCCGTTTTGGTCAAACTGGCTCACGCAACCGGTACCGTAGACCCTCATGCGGGTCATGCACATTAAGGCAAGAAATTCAGATGACATTCAAGACTAAAGCAAGAGCATGGATATTATCAACAGAATTATACATTACTCGCTTCACAATCGCCTGATTATCCTGCAGGGAGCGGCACTCGTGATGCTGGGAGGTTATTTCTCGGCGCAGAAGATGGATATCGACGTTTTCCCCGACCTTACGGCTCCCACGGTGGTACTCATGACCGACACTCAGGGCATGACAGCAGAGGAAACCGAGCGAATGGTTACCTTCCCCATTGAGACGGCTGTCAACGGGGCCACAGATGTGCGTCGCGTACGCTCGTCCTCAATGGCAGGATACTCTTTTGTGTGGGTGGAGTTTGACTGGGGAACAGATATCTATCGTGCCCGACAGACTGTCAATGAAAAGATGGTGGCTCTTGGCGAAGAACTTCCCGAGGGTATTACTCCCGTCATGGCACCACAGAGTAGTGTGATGGGAGAGATTCTCTTTGTGAGCATGCAGGCGGGTGATACCACCAGCATGATGGACCTTCGGACGTTGGCCGACTGGGTGGTAAAGCCTGCTGTTCTTGCCACGGGAGGAGTGGCACAGGTGACAGTCATCGGAGGAGATGTGAAGGAATACCAAGTGCTGGCAGATGTAGTGCGAATGCAGGCTTATGGCGTGACCATGAGTGAATTGGAATCGGCCGTGGCAGGAATGAGCCGGAACAGCACGGGTGGCGTGATACGCCAATTTGGTAATGAATATTCGTTGCGGGGTATGGGGCGTACCAGCAATTCGCAGGATTTGGCATCTACGTTTGTCAAGAATGGTCCCTCGCAACCCGTCACGGTGGGAGATGTGGCTCAGGTGAAGATTGGCTCTGCCGTGCGTATGGGTATGGCATCCTGTAATGGGACGCCGGCAATTATCTTGTCTATTTCGAAGCAACCAAACATCAATACGCTGGAGGTGACAAAACAGATAGAGCATAATCTGGAAGAGATACAGAAGTCTTTGCCTGCTGATGTCCATCTGGATACGCATGTCTTCCGTCAGGCAGATTTTATAGAATCATCGGTACATAATGTGGGACGTGCCCTGCTTGAGGGCGCCGTGTTTGTCATTATTGTCCTATTCCTGTTCTTGGGCAACTTCCGTACCACCGTCATATCCGTGGTGGCCATCCCCATGAGTCTGTTGGCAACGCTCATTGTTATCTACGCTTTGGGCATGGATGTCAACACTATGACTCTGGGAGGCATGTGTATAGCAATAGGTTCGCTTGTGGATGATGCGATTATCGATGTGGAAAACGTATACAAGCGCTTGCGGGAGAACCGTCTCCGTCCAAGAGAAGAGCGCTTGCCCGCTGTAAGAATTGTCTTTGACGCTTCCTGTGAGATTCGTTCGAGCATTCTCAATGCCACATTCATCATCATGGTAGCCTTTGTGCCCTTGTTCTTCCTCTCAGGAATGGAAGGGCGTATGCTTAAACCTTTGGGCCTGAGTTTTATTGTCAGCCTGTTTATGTCCCTTGTTGTGGCCATGACTCTCACCCCTTTGCTCTGTCGAATGATACTTACGGGAGACGGTTTCCTGCAATCTACAGGCAAGGAGAGCCGTATCAGCGCATGGCTGTCTGCCCGATATTACCGTTCCCTTACGTGGGCACTCGGTCATTATCGCGCAGTCTTGGGAAGCACTCTGGTAGCTTTTGTTCTCTCTGTGGGAATCGTCCTCAGTATGGGAAGCAGTTTCTTGCCCGAATTTAATGAAGGTAGTGCTGTGGTAACGGCTGTCGCTCAGCCTGGTGTTTCTCTGGAAGTAAATGCCCAGCAGGGACGTCTCATCGAAGAGGAACTGCTGAAAGTTCCCGAGGTGTACAAAACCGCAAGACGAACAGGACGTGGTGAGTTGGACGAACATTCCCAGGCAACCAATAGTTCGGAGATAGAGGTATGCTTCCATTCAAGCAATCGTTCACGTGAGGAAATCTTTGATGACATGCGAACCCATATGGCTTCGGTACCAGGTGTGGTGTGTACCATCGGCCAACCATTGGGACATCGTATCGATCACATGCTTTCGGGCAGTAAAGCCAATATTGCCATCAAACTCTTTGGTACGGACCTCAGTCGCATGTTTATCATAGGTAATCAGATAAAGAATTCCATTGAGGGAATTGAGGGACTGGTGGATGTGTCTGTGGAGCAGCAGACCGAGACTCCACAGCTGCAGATACGTGCCCGCAGGCAGGCCCTTGCACAATATGGAATCAGCATGCAGGACTTCAATCGTTATGTGGAACTGGCTTTCCCTGGTGCCAGATTAGGAGATATCTATGAGGGACAGAGGCGCTTTGACCTTGTGCTCCGGCTCGATAGCAATTATACGGCAACCGCTCAGCAGGTGGGACGCTCGCTTATTGATACCGGCCTGGGCGGCAAGGTAGCATTACAGGACGTGGCTGATATCATTTCCACGGGAGGTCCAGGCAGCATCTCACGCGAGAATGTTCAACGCAAACTGGTAGTCCAAGCGAATGTGTCAGGACGTGATGTGGGGAGTGCTGTACAGGAGATTAGGCGCACTCTGGAACGTCAGATTGCTTTGCCTGAGGGTTATCGTATTGAATACGGAGGTCAGTTTGAAAGTGCCAAAAGTGCTCAACGTACACTTATGTTGACCACTATCCTTGCCATCTTGGTAATCTTCCTCCTGCTCTACGCAGAGTTTCATGATGCTTCACTTTCCCTGATTGTTCTAATGGGATTGCCCTTGGCGCTCATAGGTGGTATTCTTGCCGTGTATTTAACGTCGGGAATCATCAGTATTCCGTCTATCATCGGTCTCATTACGCTCTTTGGCGTGGCTACCCGAAACGGCATACTCCTCGTTTCCCGATATCGCCATATGCAACAGGAGGGAAGGTCGCTTGATGAAACGATACTGCATGGGTCGGTTGACAGACTCAATCCTATACTTATGACTGCTCTTACCTCGGCACTTGCCTTGGTACCTTTGGTATTCAATGGAGATGCTCCTGGCAATGAGATCCAAAGCCCCATGGCAGTTGTGGTCTTGGGTGGTCTGGTGTCGTCCACCATCTTGAATGTTTTCGTAATGCCTCTTGTTTATCGTTGGCATGTCCTGCGTTCCGGTCCGGGTGGAAAGCACGTAAGTATTACAGACAATCAAGTGGAATGATACAAGGATTGCTGCGAGTTCAAGGAGATTATTGAATAATAGAGAGAATCATAAACAGTATGATATGAAAAATGATATTAAGAAAATCGTATGCATGTTTTGCATTGTGATGATTGCACAATCTGCTCATGCACAGGATATCTATACGAATGTACTCAGAGAAGTGGAGGAAGGCAGCACCTTGTTGCGTGCTTTGAATGAACAGATGCGTGCTCAGCAGGCAGGTAATCATGTGGGTCTCTCTCCATCTGACCCTGAACTGGAATTCGGCTATCTGTGGAGCCGTCCTGCAGCTGGGGGTAATCGCAAGGATGTGAGCGTCACTCAACAATTTGATTTTCCAACAGCCTATGCTGAGCGCTCACGTTTGGCCGGTTTGCAGGACCGCACTCTTCATTTTGATTTTCTTCAGCAACGCCAGCAATTGCTCTTGCAGGCTAAACAGACGTGCATAGAACTGATTTATCAGAATGCCTTGTGCAGTTTATATACACGTCAAACAGAATGGGCTCAACAGACAGCGGATGCTTGCAAAAGTATGCTGGATCGGGGAGAATCAAACAGATTGGACTATAATAAGGCCATACTCAATCTTACGGAAATGGAGAGCCTGTCACGAGAAACCGATGCGGCAAGGAGGCAGTTGGAGGTTTCGCTCTCAGCGATGGCCGGCGGGCAGCAGATTGGTTTAGACTTGGTAGAGTATCCTGAACATATGCCTCTCCCTGAGGATTTTGATGTGTGGTATGCACACGAGGCAACAAAAAGTCCGGCCCTCCAGTATTTGGAAGCACAGGTTGAGGCTTCCCGAAAGCGGGTAAAGGTGGCAAAGGCAGAAGGCTTTCCCAAAATCTCGTTGGGTTATGTGGGAGAACTTGTGGCAACGCAAAAGTATAATGGATTTATGGTGGGGATGTCTATACCCTTGTGGGAGAACAAAGGTAAGGTACGTCAGGCGCGTGCTGAGGCCAATGCTGCACAACTGGAAGTTCAAGATGCTCAGGTGCAGTATTACACACAAATGCGTGGTTTCTATGAACAGGCCCGTCAGCGGCAGGTAAGTATTAGGAAAATGGAGCAGGCTTTGAATGAGGGGGCTGACGAAGAATTGTTGCGCAAGGCTTATGAGGGTGGAGAAATCACTCTCCTTACATATCTTCAGGAAAATACCTATTGTTTGTCAGTACGTGCGCGATTGCTTGAAGCAAAACGCGATTTGGAACTTACTTTGGCCCAGCTCAATTCATTTTCTCTGTAGTTTCTGCCGGTAATGTCACGGGGAAAAGGGGTGCATGAAGATGTTCCTTGTGTGCGATAAGGATAAGTTCCTGCAGTACCCCAGGATAGGTATTGCTGAGGTCGTGATCTTCGTGGATATCGCTTCCTAAATCATAGAGCGAGGCTTTTCCATGTTTGACTACCATTTTCCAGTTCCCACGTCGAACAGCCAATTGATTGGTTTCGCCAAATTCCCAATACAGATGGTCGTGGATTCGCTGCTCCATGGGGCGTCCTTCCAGAGTGGGTAAGAAGGACAATCCATCAAAATGATCATTCGCTCCCCGTTTGTAATGGTTCGTATAGTCATAGAGGCCAACGGCTTGGCATAGAGTAGGCATTATATCCCAGAAGGCTAATTGATGATCGCTAAAACTTCCAGGAGCAACGTGCCCGGGCCAGCGCACAATAAACGGAATGCGAATGCCTCCTTCGTGGCAGCTTCTCTTCAGTCCTCTCAGTTTCCCATCTCTTCCAAAATACTTTGGGTCTGCACCTCCTTCTTCGTGAGGCCCATTGTCACTCGTGAATATTATCAAAGTGTTCTCTGCGAGTCCTTTCTCTTCTAACTTTTGCATCAGTTCACCCACATAGCAATCCATGCGGGATATCATTGCCGCAAATTGTGCGTGTGTATGCTGCGTGGCATTATAGCGGCTTCCTTTGTTGCCAGGATAATCCTCATCTTCCTTGAATAGTTTGATGTAGTGCTGTACCAGACTGTCATTGGGCTGCACTAGTTCGGCATGGGGTAGGGTGTAGGCTAGCAGTCCAAAGAAAGGCTTTCCTTTTTGTTGACAGTCAATCCATTTCAATGCGTGCTGGTGAATGATATCCGCACTA
>JBJFDX010000214.1:0-2007 GCA_051890235.1 Bacteroidaceae bacterium
TGACCATGGTAGACATGGCCGTGCAAGCAAAACAGAAAGAGCTCGCCCTAGATACTGCCCCCATAGCCGAAAGACTCACACCCTTGATTGGAGAATTGGAGTCCGCACTCAGTTCTGAAAAGTAATTGCTTGGCTGCAATGGTTATGAACAGAGAGAAGAATAGACCCCAATAACAAATAACAAACAAACAAATGGAAATAATTATCGGATTGACGACTGGCCTGATACTTTTTCTGGTACTGGTAGTCGTGTGGTACTTCCTCATCATACCCTCCAAACGAGCAGCCCTAACACGGGAAGCCAAGGAGGCGGCTGAGAGAGAAGCTGAAGTGATTAAACAAAAGAAACTCCTGGAAGTTAAGGATAAATTCCTGAGCAAGAAGGCAGAACTGGAGAAAGAAGTGCGTCAGCGCAACCAACAGATTCAGCAGGCAGAAAACAGAGCTAAGCAACGTGAACTCACGCTGAACCAGAAACAGGACGAACTGACTCGACGCAAGCAGGAAACAGAATCACTTCGACAAAGAGTGGAAACACAACAGGCTCTGCTGCAAAAGCGAGAAGAAGAACTGGAGGAGCGCAAAAACAACCTTTTGGAACAAGAAAGAACCAAACTGGAGGAGATTTCCGGCATCAGTGCAGAAGAAGCCAAGGAACGATTGATAGAGTCGCTCAAGGATGAAGCCAAGACAAACGCACAGGCTTACATCAACGAAATCATGGATGATGCCAAGATGACGGCAAACAAAGAAGCTAAGCGCATCATTATCCAAACAATCCAGAGAGTAGCCACCGAAACATCTGTGGAAAACAGTGTTACCGTTTTCCATATCGATAACGATGAGGTCAAGGGACGTATCATTGGTCGCGAAGGAAGAAACATAAGAGCGCTGGAGGCTGCCACAGGAGTGGAGATTGTGGTTGACGACACACCCGAAGCTATTGTAATCAGCGCCTTCGATCCTGTACGGCGAGAAATATGTCGACTGGCAATGCACCAACTGGTGGCCGACGGCAGAATACATCCTGCACGTATCGAAGAAGTTGTAGCCAAGGTAAAGAAACAGGTTGAAGAGGAAATCATTGAAACAGGTAAGCGAACCACCATAGACTTGGGCGTTCATGGGCTCCATCCTGAACTTATCCGCATCATCGGTAAGATGAAATATCGTAGCAGTTATGGACAAAACCTGCTTCAGCATGCAAGAGAGACGGCAAACCTGTGTGCAGTAATGGCAAGCGAACTGGGACTGAACCCCAAGAAAGCAAAGCGTGCAGGTCTATTGCATGATATCGGTAAGGTACCTGACGAGGAGCCCGAACTACCTCATGCTCTCTATGGTGCCAAACTTGCTGAGAAATACAAGGAGAAAGCCGACATCTGCAATGCCATCGGAGCTCATCACGATGAAATGGAAATGACCACTCTGCTGGCACCCATTGTCCAGGTTTGTGACGCCATCAGCGGTGCACGTCCTGGCGCACGTCGAGAGATTGTAGAAGCATACATCAAGCGATTGAAGGACCTCGAGAACATTGCCATGAGTTATCCCGGCGTAGTTAAGACATACGCCATTCAGGCAGGTCGAGAACTGCGTGTCATCGTGGGAGCCGATAAGATTGACGACAAACAAACGGAAGAGTTGAGCAACGAGATTGCCACAAAGATCCAGAACGAGATGACTTATCCTGGACAGGTCAAGATTACCGTTATCCGAGAAACACGTTCTGTATCATACGCCAAATAAAAATCTACATCAAAAAAATAGGTTACACACCATGCGGGAGGCGCAGCCGATAAAGGTTTGCGCCTCCTGCATTTACTATCATCCCTATGGGGTTACCCTATTTTACGGCTCAGCAGATATTTAGTGGGGGCACCGATGCCGCAGGACTGATTCTATAATTCCCCACGGAATATCTACAGAGCCCAGAAAATAGGGAATTTTCAGGATAACGTTTGCAACCCCAGTCGCAAACGTTTGAAACCGCGGTCGCAAACGTTT
>JBJFDX010000215.1:0-7178 GCA_051890235.1 Bacteroidaceae bacterium
CAGAACTCTTGCAAAAGCATGAGCGAAGGCTGAGTGAACTCACCCTTGAGGGAATATGAATCGAGAACTCACCCTCTTGCTTACAGCTAAAGAATAGGTTATGAGAGACCTTTCAGTTTTGCGGTGATGAGTTGTGCAGCATGAGTGGGAGCTCCAGGTAAACCTAATCGTTGTGCCACCAGACGGTAGCCTTCCTGTTGGCTCTTGATGACCTGATCATCGGTAAGTAGCGCCTGCAGATGTTTGTGTACGTTGGCCACATTCATCTGTTCACCTACCAGTTCGGGTACCACTTTACGGCCCGCCACCAGGTTGACCAGTGAGATGAAGGGAATCTTGAGTATCAGTTTGCGTCCCAATGAGGCCAGACGTCCTGCCCACATGTAATAACACACTATCTGGCGCACGCCAAGCAAAGCAGTCTCCAAGGTGGCTGTACCACTGGTGACCAGAGCCGCTGTGCTATGCTGAAGCAGAGGAAAGGTCTGATTGCGCACGAGTCGATAGGAGGATTTGTCAGTGGATAGCTTGCTGAGCACCTGATGATAGAACTCATCGGGGATACTGGGCGCTGCAGCTATCACAAGCTGATATTGGGGTGTGAAGGGAAGCGCTGCCTGCACCATGCGTGGCAGATTTCCGCTTATCTCCTGCTTACGGCTACCAGGCAACAGAGCAATGATTTCCTGTCGGGAGAGATTGTTGTCCTGCAGGAAACGGCTATGACTGATGGGATTCCGGGTGAGGAATGCGTCCACCTCATCCATGGTGGGATTGCCTACGTAATGAACGGGGTAGTGATGCTTGTGCTCATAGAAGTCCACCTCAAAGGGTAGGATGCAGAGCATCATGTCCACGTATTGGCGTATGTCCCGTATGCGATGCTCTTTCCATGCCCATATCTTGGGCGATATGTAATAGATGACAGGGATGTGCGTGTGGGTGTGTATGTATTTGGCTATCCGTAGATTGAATCCAGGATAGTCAATCAGGATAAGTGCATCGGGCTGCCATTGCATGATGTCCCTCTGACATGCACTCATTCCTCTCAGGATGGTACGCAGATGTATCAGCACGGGCAGTATGCCCATGTATGCCAGGTCGCGGTAGTGTCTCACCAAGGTGGCTCCCTGGGCTTGCATAAGGTCTCCGCCTACGGCTCGGAACTCTGCTTTTGGGTCCTGCTGAAGGAGTGCTGTCATGAGATGACTTGCATGCAGGTCTCCGCTGGCTTCTCCAGCTATCAGATAGTATCTCATAGTATGGTTTCAATAGTGCGCAGGAGGTGGATGGCTGGCTGGTGGGTCATGTCGAGATGGAGAGGAACCACGGCTCCCATGTCGTGATCCATGGCCCACCAGTCAGTATCTTGTGCATCAGGTTCCAGACAAGTGTATTGTCCCGTGAGTTTGAAGGAACCGGGTTGCTGGGTGGGTGCCCATTCTGTTTCCCATTTCCCCCGTGCCATGCGACAGACGCGGAGGCCTGTCAAGTGATTCACCTTAGGAAAGTTGACGTTGAGACAGGTGTCCTGAGGCAACCCGTTCTCCAGAATATGTTCGGTTATGCGAGTGATGGCCTGCTGATAGGGAGTGAAGTCGCATTGGGTCTCACGTGTACGCAGACTGAATCCGATGGCGGGAATCCCCTTCATGCAAGCCTCGAAGACGGCTCCCATGGTGCCGCTGTAGTGCACGTTGATGGATGCGTTGTCGCCGTGATTGATGCCCGAAACCATAAGGGTGGGCTTCCTGTCTGCCACCTGCTCGAGAGCCAGTTTGACGCAATCGGCAGGTGTACCGCTACAAGCAACGCGGATAAGTCCGTGGGAGTGACTTCGTGTAGTTAGTGTCACAGGTTGGGTGACGGTCATGGAGCATGCGGCTCCCGAACGTGGCCCATCGGGTGCCACCACTACTACGTCGCCCAAGGGAAGCATCAGATGAGTGAGTATGCTGATGCCCTGGGCATCTATTCCATCATCGTTGGAGACAAGTATCAGGGGTCTTGCTGTCATAAATCTGCTTTTTTTGCTTTGCAAAGGTACGAAAATCGTGTAAGGTGCATGTGGTTTGGAAAGAAAATGTTATCTTCGCACTTCAGATGGAGTGGCCAGTTATCCACAAAAAGAGGGAGTTATCCACAAGTTCTTTCATTCTGCCACCTCTGTTGCTTTGTTTTTGCATCAAAAGGCATATATTTGCACTCGATAAACCATACAGAAAAGGATATACCGAATGAGCAAGATTATTGCAGTAGCCAATCAGAAGGGAGGAGTGGGTAAGACCACCACCAGCATGAACCTGGCCGCGTCCTTGGCCACCATGGAGAAGAAAGTGCTGTTGATAGATGCCGATCCTCAGGCTAATGCCTCCAGTGGACTCGGTGTGGACAGTAAGCAGGTGGACAGTACCATCTATAGCGCTCTGACCGGACAGATGCCCATGCGTGAGACCATCTATACTACTGACATAGAGGGACTGGACATCATTCCCTCGCACGTGGATCTGGTGGGAGCAGAGATAGAGATGCTGAAGATGCGTTCACGTGAGACCGTGCTGAAACGTCTGCTGGCTGATGTGAGGTCTGAATATGACTATATATTGATAGACTGCAGTCCCAGTTTGGGGCTCATCACTGTGAATGCCTTGACGGCAGCCCAGAGCGTTATTATACCCGTTCAGTGTGAGTATTTCGCGCTGGAGGGTATCAGCCAGTTGCTCAACACCATCAGGATAGTGAAGTCGCGTCTGAATCAGGAACTCGAGATTGAAGGCTTCTTGCTGACCATGTATGACGGACGTCTGCGTCTGGCGAATCAGGTGAGAGACGAGGTGCGCCGCCACTTCCGTGATTTGGTATTCCAAACAGTTATTCAGCGTAATGTGAAGTTAAGCGAAGCCCCTGGACATGGTATGCCTGCTATCCTGTATGATGCCGACTCTGCGGGGGCCAAGGCTTACTTGAGTTTGGCGCAGGAGGTGGTAAGCAAGAATGAGTCTTGATAATCATAGAGAGGACACACATGACTATTAGAAAGAAATATGGCACTCCGGCTTTGGGCCGGGGATTGGAAGCGTTGCTGGATACGGGCGACGTGAGGACAGAAGGATCGTCGAGCATAGGTGAGGTGGACGTGATGCTGATAAAACCCAATCCCGATCAGCCACGCAGAGAATTCAGTCAAGAGCACTTGCGCGAACTGGCGGATAGTATTGCGCAGATAGGCATCGTGCAACCCATCACCCTGCGTGATACGGGTGATGGCTTCTATACCATTATTGCCGGCGAGCGCCGATGGAGGGCTTGTCAGATGGCTGGCTTGACACATATACCCGCATATATTCGCACGGTGGATGACGAGAATATGATGGAGATGGCGCTTGTGGAGAACATTCAGAGGCAGGACTTGACTGCTCTGGAGGTGGCTCTGGCTTATCAGCATCTCATCGAACAATATGGTCTGACCCAAGAGCAACTGAGCGAGAAAGTGGGCAAGAACCGTGCCACGGTGACCAACTATCTGAGGCTGCTGAAGTTGCCTGCACCTATTCAGGTGGCCCTCAAGGACCGCCAGATAGACATGGGTCATGCACGTGCTCTGCTGGCTCTGGATGATCCAAAAGCTCAATTGCACGTTTTCGAAGAGATGACCACGCAGGGCTTAAGCGTGCGCCGCGTGGAAGAGATGGTCAAGGAACTGTCGGCTGGCGGTACCATCAAGGGCAAGGACGGGAAGCGCATACGCCAGAAGGGCTCTGCCTTAAGTGCCGAATACAACGTGTTGCGTGACAGCTTGAGCAACTTCTTCCGCACCAAGGTGCAGTTGACTTGTTCGGAAAAGGGCAAGGGCAAGATTACCATTCCCTTTGCCAACGAGGAGGAACTGGAGCGCATCATGGGAATATTTGACCGATTGAAGAGTTGACACTAAGCAGGAACATAAGTAGAGGCAGACTGCTGACGTCACTGATGGCCATCGTCTGTTGGAGCATGATGAGTCCGTTACGGGCACAGATAGGTGCTGAGGGGATGGCGTCATCGGAGAATACAGTGGACAGTTTGACCATCGACACAGCAGCCATGGTGGCTGTGACGGATAGCCTGTTGCAAAAAGCCATGATGCCACACGGAATGCAACGCTTCAGCCCCGACCCCATCCGTTCCATGTGGCTGTCACTTGTGTTTCCCGGAGGCGGACAAATCTATAATCGCAAATATTGGAAACTTCCCATCATCTATGGTGGATATTTGGGATGCGCATATGCACTCACGTGGAACAACATGATGCTGAAGGACTATTCGCAGGCCTATCTGGACATCATGGACAGCGATCCCAATACCAAGAGCTACGAGAAGATGCTTCCTTTGGGTTATGACATCACAGGCAAGGAGGAACGATTCAAGGAGATTTTCAAGAACAAGAAGAATCACTTCCGCCGCTTCAGAGACTTGAGCATCTTTGCCTTTGCTGGGGTGTATCTGCTGTCGGTGGTGGATGCTTATGTGGATGCAGAGTTATCTTCGTTTGATATCAGTCAGGATCTGAGCATCCATGTGGAACCTGCGATGATGGAGACCTATACACAAGGCGGACGCTCGTGCAAACAGATACCAGCTCTTAGCGTAAGCCTGAATTTTTGAAGAGAAAGGATTGGATAATGACAAGCATAATAAGGACACTGTACAGAACGATTCTTCCAGCCGTGATGCTGATGGCGGTTGCTACGTCAATGAATGCACAGGAGAACGTGACAGACAGCATTGGCCAGGAATCAGATGACCAGTTGGTGTTGCCCGAGGGAATGCAGACCCAGGAGATGGACAGTTTGTTACTCAGCTGGGCTGTGCGCAATAATCTCTCCATGGACGAGGATTGTCACACTACAGGTGAAGTGGTTACCTATACTCCTGAGATTTATCAGACACGACTGCGCCGTTTGCCTAACGTGGTGGACATGCCCTACAATGAGGTAGTAAGGAAATACATTGATCAGTATGGGGGCCGACTGCGCCGTTCGGTAAGCGTGATGCTGGGAGCTTTCAATTTCTATGTACCTATCTTTGAGGAAGCTCTGGAGAGTTATCAGATTCCTCTTGAGTTGAAATATCTGCCTGTCATCGAGAGTGCCCTCAATCCAGGAGCCACCAGTAGGGTGGGAGCGGCAGGACTGTGGCAGTTTATGATAGGCACAGGCAAACAGTATGGGCTGGAAGTGACAAGTCTGGTGGACGAACGTCGGGATCCTGTGAAGGCAAGCTATGCTGCAGCCAGATATCTGAAGGACCTGTATGATATCTTTGGCGACTGGACTCTGGTGATAGCCAGTTACAACTGCGGTCCTAACAACGTGAGCAAGGCCATCAAAAGAGCCAATGGTGTGAAGGACTACTGGAGCATCTGTCCCTACCTCCCACGAGAGACCCAAGGATATGTGCCAGCATTCATTGCTGCCAATTATATCATGAACTACTATTGCGATCATAACATTTGCCCCGTGAAGACAACCCTTCCCCTGGCTACAGACACTCTGCTCTTGACCCGCAATGTGCGCATGGAACGTATCGAGCAGATATGCGGAATAGAGCATGAGGAACTGAAGGCACTCAACCCCCAGTATCGTACCAGTCTGATACCAGGCGAGGCTCGCCCTTGTATCCTGCGCATGCCAGGTGATAAGGTGAATGCTTTCCTGGAGGCTGGAGACAGTATATATGTTCAGCCCGAGGAGATGAAGGGTGTGACAGAAGTGGCTGTGAGCGAGTCCAAGCCGAAGTCTGTGCGTTCGAATGCCACCCAGACCGTGAGGGTGCGCAAGGGAGATACGCTGGGGGCAATAGCCAAGAGGAATCATACCACGGTTGCGAAGATCAAGAGACTCAACGGACTGAGGAGTAACATCATCAATCCAGGACAACGTCTCAGAGTAAGATGAGGCGATTGTCACAGGAGGAATCCTGAAAGGTCAGAATGATTGGTGTGTGATGCATTCGTGCGCGCGTACCTTTTATATATATATTATATATAGTGATATTTGAGGAAACAGATAAGGCGGAAGTAATATGAATCAGATGACAAGCAGGGAAATGGAAGACGCCCGTATGGTGGAGGCGGCTTATAAACACTTGGTGGATACCTACCTTAAGTCACGTCATCGTAAGCATACGGAGATCATCGAGAAGGCTTTCAATTTTGCGCGTCAGGCTCATAAGGGGGTTCGACGTCTCTCAGGGGAGCCCTATATCATGCATCCTATTGCTGTGGCTCAGATTGCCTGCGAAGAGATTGGACTGGGAAGTACCAGCATCTGTGCCGCCCTTCTGCATGATGTAGTTGAGGATACTGATTACACCGTTGAGGATATTGAGAATATCTTTGGCCCCAAGATAGCACAGATTACAGACGGACTGACCAAAATCTCGGGAGGTATCTTCGGGGACAAGGCATCTGCTCAGGCTGAATCCTTCAAGAAATTGTTGCTGACCATGAGTGATGACATTCGCGTCATCCTTATCAAAATTTCGGACCGACTGCATAACATGCGCACTCTGGGAAGCCAGTTGCCTAACAAGCAATACAAGATTGCCGGCGAGACACTCTATATCTATGCGCCCTTGGCCAACAGACTTGGGCTCAATAAGATAAAGGAGGAGTTGGAAGATCTTAGCTTTAGTTATGAGCATCCCGAGGAGTACCGGAACATCAAGCAGAAACTGGCCAACATGCAGGGGCATCTGACCACCATCTTCGACCAGTTTACTGCTCCCATTAGGGAACGTCTGGACGAGACGGGTCTCAAATATGAGATAAAGGCACGTATCAAATCACCCTACAGCATCTGGACAAAGATGCAGAACAAACATATCACCTTTGAGGAAATATATGATATATTGGCAGTGCGTATTATCTTTTCGGGTGAGGGCGTGCAGGACGAAATAGCTGAGTGCTTCCAGATTTATGCTGTTGCCAGTAGTATCTACAAACCCCATCCTGAGCGATTCCGTGATTGGCTCTCGCATCCCAAAGCCAATGGCTATCAGGCTCTGCATACCACGCTGATGAGTCATACGGGACAATGGATAGAGGTGCAAATCCGTTCGGAGCGAATGGACGAGATGGCAGAACAGGGATTTGCAGTTCATTGGAAATACAAGGAAGGAGGAAAGACCTCAGAGGA
>JBJFDX010000216.1:0-1990 GCA_051890235.1 Bacteroidaceae bacterium
GTCATACCGATGTGTTCTGTCCCATGTATATCAATCAGAAGGGTTGCGAGGCGTACAGCCAGAGCGATGATGAAATGGACCAAAAGCCCTTGATTCAATGTGAGTATGCGCATGCTATGGGTAACTCGTGCGGCGGCTTCAAGGAGTATTGGGAGCTGGTGCGTAAATACCCCAAATTTCAGGGAGGTTTTATCTGGGACTTCGTGGATCAGGGGTTGCGTGGGCAAGGTAAGGATGGTGTGATGATTTACAAGTATGGAGGTGATTACAATCCCTACGATGCCAGCGATAAGAATTTCTGCAACAATGGATTGGTCAACCCCGATCGTCAGCCTAATCCACAAGCCGATGAGGTTAGGTACTTTTATCAGAATATCTGGGTTACGCCTGTTGACCTTTCCAAAGGGGTGATTGCTATCTACAATGAGAACTTTTTCCGTGACCTTTCGGCCTATGCTTTAGAGTGGAGTCTGCTCGCCGATGGTGAGGCGTTGCAAACAGGAATTATTGAGAAACTGGACGTGCCGGCTCAGCAAACCCGACACTACTCATTGCCCTATGGCTTAAAACAGATTGATGCCAATACGGAGGTGCTGCTTAATGTCCGCTTCGTGCTGAAGCGTAAGGAGGGGGTATTGCAGGCCGGCTATGAGGAGGCCAAAGCACAAATGGTCATTACTCCCTATCGTTTTGAGCAATCTGCGTCGGCTTGTGTCGCCACAGAGGTGCATAAACAGTTTGTTACTGCTGATATCAATAAAGAGAATGCCAGATACCTCAGAGTAAGGGGTGAGAATTTTTCTATAGACTTCAGTAAGAGAACAGGCTTCCTTTCTCTCTATGAGGTCAATAAAACAAATATGCTTTACGACGGGGGAGTGTTGGTACCCAACTTCTGGCGAGCTGGCACTGATAATGATTATGGCGGCAATGTGCATAAAGCTTATGCCGCTTGGCGAAGCCCCAAAATGGACTTGAAGTCGCTGGATGCTGAAGTGGTAGATTCTTGCGTTGTCGTGAAGGCATTCTATGAGATGCCGGAAGTGAAAGCAAAACTATACTTGTCCTATACTATTGACCCCTTTGGACGAATTCATGTGGTACAGCGGATGAAGGCGAGTAAAGATACTAATGTATCTGATCTCTACCGTTTCGGTATGCGCATGCAGATGCCTCATGAGATGGACTGCAGCACCTACTATGGCCGTGGCCCTGTAGAGAATTACGCTGACAGGAAATCCTCTGCCTTTATCGGACGTTACACGCAGAACGCTGATGAGCAGCTGTTCCCCTACATCCGTCCGCAGGAGATGGGTGCCAAGAGCGATATCCGTTGGTGGAAACAGACCACGCTGGGTGGGCGAGGCTTAAAGGTGATTTCTGATGCTCCTTTCCATGCTTCTGCACTCCATTATTCTGTTGAGTCGCTTGACGACGGCGAGGAGAAGGATCAGCGCCACTTCCAAGAGGTGGAACCGGTAGATTATACAGAACTCTGTATTGATAAGGTACAGACTGGACTGGGTGGTGCTACCAGCTGGGGAAGCGATGCATATGCTTTGCCAACGTACCGCGTGCCGTATAAAGATTATGAGTTTGTTTTCACCCTGATTCCAGTGATGTAAGAGCATATCACAGACGATATGCCCGGCAAACCTAAATGGTACAAAACGGGCGATAGGGCTCCTGTCTTCATTGGCGAACATGTTGAGAGGGTGACATAACAGGGCAACCTATCGCTTATCTTGTAGAAAGTAACCGCTCCGCAGCATGGCTCATTTATGAAGATTACGAGGAAGGAGTATAAGCGCTTGCTGAAATTAAATGCCTCAAAGCGGTAATTTTCCGTCATGCTAAGAGAAATGCTATGGGATTTGAGTATGCTCGTGTATGCATAACTTGCGTACTGCACGCCGCGGTCAGAATGTATAAAACTCCCTCTAAAGTCTAAATAGGGTATGAAAATAGAGCATCAAGACAATGTATATTG
>JBJFDX010000217.1:0-7164 GCA_051890235.1 Bacteroidaceae bacterium
CAAAGGTACGTAAACCCTTCCAATCTTGCACTATTGTCCCGAGTTTATTTTTCTGTCTTTGACAGAATGTCACATGTGTGTGTCAATCAGCATGAGGTTGTTGGCTTAGGGATATAGCAGATAAGGTTTGCGCTGAAGCAGGAATCGCCTGACATCACTTTGCCAGGTGCGTCTGATTTGCTGGCAGGTGGCTCCCTGGGTAATCATCTCCCTCACGCGTGTGGTTCCCATCAGGAGATCAAAGAATCGCGCACGCTTTCCAAAGAAATTCTCCTTGTCGCTCATCCTCTGATAGGCATCAATCACATATTCCAGATGGATTCTGTCCCAATGCTCAATCTCCTGCATGGGGATGGATGTCAGGTCCACACCCCGGCATTCTTCTCCCAGCAGAGGAGGATTCTTGGCGCCAGGCATACTTTGTGGCGTGAAGGTAAAGGTGCATCCCTGGAGCATGGGATGCCCATACATCTGGAAGGGATGCTCAGTCCCTCGTCCCAGGGAGAGTGTGGTTCCCTCAAAGGGACAGATGCTGGCATAGAGATATATGCTACGCATGTCGGGCAGATTGGGGCTTGGCGGCACGGGCAGGGTGTAGAGCGTGTGATGAGTGTAACCCTGACAGGGAATGACCGAAAGGCTGCAAGGATGCTGCACCCAGCCTTCTCCTTGTGCCATCAGGGCCAGTTCGCCCAAGGTGAGGCCGTGCACAATGGGAATGGGCAGGGCTCCCACCCCGCTATGCAGACTGTCCTCGAGCAGAGGCCCGTCCACATAATGTCCTGTGGGGTTGGGCCTGTCCAGCAGAACCACCTGCTTGCCTGTTTGCCCGCAGCGGTTCATGAGCTTCAGCATGCTTATATAATAGGTATAGAAGCGCAGTCCCACATCCTGGATATCCACAACCAGAATGTCAAAGTCCTGCATGACCGCATCGGAGGGCCCTGTGCTGCCTCCGTCGTAGAGCGAGCGTATGGGGATACCCGTGGGCTCATCGATGGAACTTCTCACGTGTTCTCCTGCATCGGCCGTACCACGGAAACCATGTTCGGGACCAAACAGGGTGGTCACCTGAAGCCCATGGGACAGGAAACGGTCCAGGGTGTGTACGCCCTGGCGGTCTATGCCTGTCTGATTGCTGAAGAGGGCTATCCTGTGATTGCGAAGCAATGGCAGGTAAAGGCTATCACGTTCGCATCCCAACAGGAGCGAGGAGTCGGCATGCTGAAGACGCATCCTGGCAGATAGAGCCGTTGGCATCCCTGCCGTCACAAGAAACAGAAACAGGCATGACGTGCGTAACAGATGACGAAAGGCCCGGGTGAGGATTCTCTTTGATAGAAACATGATGTGCGTTTGGGTAAAACTCCGTTCGTGTTTGAGCAAAACTCCGTTTGTGTTTGGATTAGACTCTGTTCGTATGGACAAGACTCTGAAGGCGTCAGTACCCCTTGCGATATCTGTCTTCGTCCTTATCCTCCAGCATGGAGAGATAACTGGTGTATCGGCTCTGGGCAATACGGCTTTCTTCCACAGCCCGAAGTACGGCACATCCTGGTTCGTGGGTATGTGTGCAATCGGCGAAGCGGCACTCCTGTCCCATCTGGAATATCTCCCGGAAATAGTGAGCCACCTCTGTACGTTCCATGTCAAAGGTGCCGAATCCCTTGATACCCGGAGTGTCGATGAGCGAACCGCCTTGCGGCAGAAAGAACATCTGCGAGAAGGTGGTGGTGTGCATGCCAGTCTGATGGGCGACACTTATCTCTGCCGTACGTGCTCCTGCATCGGGAAGCAGGGCATTGAGCAGAGTGCTCTTCCCCACGCCGCTGTTGCCGCTGAGCAGAGTGGTCTTTCCTGCCAGATGAGTACGTACCTGATTGAGGCCCGTCTCTTGTTTGGCGCTGATGCGCAAACAGTCATAGCCCAGAGAAGAATACAGGTGACAAACAGCCTCCATGTATCTCAGTTCGTCGGGAGAGCAGAGGTCTATCTTATTGAAAAGCAAAAGCACAGGTATGCGATAAGCTTCGGCGCTGGCCAGAAATCGGTCGATAAAAGTGGTGCTGACCTCTGGATAGGAAACCGTTACTAAAAGGGCCGCCTGATCGATATTGGCGGCTATGATATGGCTTTGCTTGGAGAGATTGGATGCCCGTCGGATGATATAATTGCGACGGTCGGCAATCTCCTCAATGAGAGCAGTCTCGCCATCAGGGCCAGGTGTGATGCGCACCCGGTCACCAACCGCTACGGGATTGGTGCTGCGAATGCCTTTCAGGCGGAAGTTCCCTTTTACCTTACACTCGAAAGTCTGGCCGCAGTCCGTCAGGACCACGTACCAGCTTCCGGTGTTTCTTATTACAAGTCCCTCCTGAGTCATCAGCTCAGACGGTCATGATTTCCTTGGTCTTGGCTGCCAGCAGGTCGTCGATGAGGCGGATATACTTGTCGTGTATCTTCTGCAACTGTGCCTCGCCATCCTTCTCGGCATCCTCCGACAGTCCATCCTTGACAGCCTTCTTCATGCGGTCGATGGTGTCACGCCGTGCATTACGTACACTTATCTTGGCCTGCTCTTCCTCCTTGCCACATTGTTTGGCCAATTGCTTTCTGCGCTCCTCGGTCAGAGGGGGAATGTTCAGGCGGATTATCTCTCCGTTGTTGTCAGGAGTGAGTCCCAGATCGCTATCCAGAATGGCTTTCTCGATAATGCGGAACATACTCTTGTCCCAAGGTTTGATGGCAATCGTGCGTGCATCAGGGGTGTTGATGGCAGCCACGTTGTTGAGAGGAACCAGGCTTCCGTAACTATCCACTCTGATACCATCCAGAATCTTGATGTTTGCCTTGCCGGCACGGATGTGTGCCAGAGACTCTTCCAGATACATCACAGCCTCTTCCATACGCTCCTCGGCCTGAGCCAAAGTTTCTTTCACGTCTATCATAATCGGGTTAGGTTTTTTAATGTTGTTGCCTCTATGAACTAAAAATCAATAGCAAAAGTAGGTTATTCCATGCAAAAAAACAAGACGAAGCGACATAAATGCAATTTTTTATTCGTACTTTTGCCATAGCGTAGTATTATTTTGCGATGGAAACCGATAAAAGATTGTATCAACTTCTGGGTAAACTGGAGCCAATCACGCTGGAGCAGATGTCTGGAATCCGACTGATGAACAGGACGGACACCAAGTTTGTGACCAGCAAGGAAAAGTTGCTTCGGCTGCTTGAAATGGCAGAAGGGAAATATTATGCCCAGTCAATAGATGGCAACATGATTGCCCGGTACATGACCACGTATTGGGATACGGATGACCATCTCTTTTATCTGGAGCATCACAACGGACGCTCCCCAAGGCAGAAGGTGCGCGTGAGAACGTATATGGATAGCGATATCACCTTTCTGGAGGTGAAGACAAAGAACAATCACGGACGCACGAAGAAGAAGCGCGTGGAGGTTCCCTGCCAGCAGATAAGTGCGGAGAACGGTAATGAGGAGTTCCTGCAGGGACTCGTACACAAGGGATTGGACGACATCCATCCTACGGTACGCAACCAGTTCAGGCGTATCACGCTGGTCAACTATGGCAAGACAGAACGGCTCACCATCGACTTTGACGTACAGTTCCATAACGAAGAGACAGGATTGCAGGCCGAGACAGGCAATCTGGTCATCATTGAGCTGAAGCGTGACGGAAATGTATATAGTCCTGTGCTTGACATCCTGCGCATATTGAGAATCAAGCCCTCGGGATTCAGCAAGTATTGTATCGGGAGCGTGATGACCAACAGTTCTCTCAGGCGCAGCACGTTTAAACCCAGGTTGGTGGACCTGCGCAAGCTCTCGGGAGCCAATTTGCGCATGGCTTAGGGTAACATTCCTTCCTCATTCCTCTTTTAACAGCAAATAAATAATATCAAATAACAATTACTAACTTATAAGACAAAATGGACTTCTTTGCCGACATCAACAATCGCTTGGCCGAAATGATTGGGATAACATTCTTTGATCCCAAGCAGTTCGTATCACTCGTAATTCGCTTCATCATCAACTTCGTTGTGGTGGCTGTCATCGCACGTTACTTCTATTTCCCCAAGAGTAACCGTCGTGATTATATGTTTGTCTTCATCATCATGTCCATCAGCATCTTCATGCTCGTAACCCTGATGGAAGGAGATGTGATGAACACAGGAGCAGCCCTCGGCTTGTTTGCCATCTTTGGCATCATCCGTTACCGCACCGAAGCCGTGCCCATCAGAGAGATGACTTATCTCTTCATGCTCGTGGCCGTGAGTGTGGTGAATGCCATGGGTCGTGCCGAATATCATCCCAAGAGCGATTACTGGTCGGGTGTGGGACTCATGACCATTCTCTTTGCCAATGCCATGTTTGTCATGCTGGCATGGCTCTTTGAGAGCAGCAGACTGGTCAGCAGTAACTGCAGCAAATATATCAAGTATGATAATGTGGCGCTCATTACTCCAGACAAGCGCGAGGAACTGAAAGCCGATTTGGAGAAGCGCACAGGCCTGAAGATACTCAAGGTGGAAGTGGGCATGATAGACTTTCTCAAGGACAGTTGCCTGATACGCATCTATTATGATGAGCCCACAGACCGTGGCAACAGCATTGAGCAGGTGATGCGCATGCCCAGATAAGACTTGATACGAATACATAATAATATATATATAATGAGAAAGACTCTGCTATTGCTGCCGCTATTGGCGCTTGTTCCCGTCACCTCCTTGGCAGAAGGAAGTGATGAAGGGGCTTTATGGACTGAGATAGGGGTGCAGAAGTCCATCAACAAGCAATGGAAGGTGGGGCTCGAGACCGAAATGCGTGCAGAGAAGGAAACACGCTGGTCCATAGGAGCAAACGCCTCATACAAGCCTATCAAGTATTTCAGACTGGGGGTTGCCTATAACTTCCTCTACAGGAGAAGCCCGGAGGAGACCAAACCACATTACGGAACCTATTATGTTGGAGACGGAGAGACGGTTTTTCAGGATGGATATAACCTCAACGAGAAGTATTGGTCACCACGACATCGCCTGAGCATAGATGCTACAGGCACCATCAAGGTATGCCGTTGGCTGCGTATCTCTTTGCGAGAGCGTTATCAGTTCACCCACCGTACAGAACAGACCTATGATCGTACCAAGGTGAGATGGGACGGACCTAAGTATGATTCTACTACGGACGACTATTATTTTGATCCAGAGGATTATGAAGAGGAATTTGATCCGAAGACGAAGCCTGCAGAGAGTGATAACGTGCTCCGAAGCCGTCTGAAACTGGAGATGGACAAGAAGGGTTGCCCATGGGGACCATTCGTATCCGTAGAGTCGCACAACAACCTCAACAGCGGTCAGAAGATGAACTTGGAAAAGGTGCGTACCGGCATCGGTTGTGAGTATAAAATCAACAAGCAACACAGTCTGTCGCTTGCCTACATCTTTACGGCCAACATCCATGATGACGAGGATGACCATGCACGCCTGCATGAGCGTGACCATGCGGCCAGTATCGGCTACATGTTTGAGTTCTGACGGACGTCCTCTTTCAATAAAGAATCATTTAGCGAGAATCAGTCAATATAAAGAATATCCATATTCAAAGAAAATACATTACTATGAAGAAAATTCTTATTCTGGCAGCTGCATTTCTGTGTGCAGCACCTATATTTGCAGACGAGTACAACTATCTCACTGTGACATGCACCAATGCTGAGCAGAGCATCTCGCTCCCCACCGTGCAGAAGATTACCTTTGCTGACGGCAATGCCTTGGTGACAGCAACTGATGGACAAGTATACACCTATCCCCTGACAGAACTGCAGAAGATGACCTTCACCATGAATCCTACTGCCATCAAGGCTCTCCCCACCAAGGAGAAGGGTTTGACCTATAAGGGAGGCACTCTCAAGGTAACTGGTACCGGCATACTCCGTGTGTACAACTCTGCAGGTGCTCTGTTGCAGATTGCCCATGTGAAGGATGCTGCAAACATCAACCTTAGTGCTCTTCCCAAGGGTGTCTATGTGGTCAGCATGGGACAGCAGACCATCAAGGTGAAGAAATAAAAACTCCCGGCTGAGATCATAAACAAGAAAAGGTAACATGAAAAGAATCATCCTCTCTGCGCTCTGTCTGATTGCGGCAATGACCGCAGGCGCACAACAGTATATGCGTATATGGCAGGCGGGCAATAACGTCCGTGTTGCTCTGCAGGATATCACCTATTCTGCCGATGGCTCCGTCCTGCTGGCTGATGGTAAACAGTACAACACAGCCACCATCGACAGCATCACCATGGTGCATGTCATCACCGTCACATTTGACGGGGGACAAGCCACCGTGGATGCCGGTAACGCTCCTGGGGTGACTTATACCGTGGAGGGTGCCGATGTGAATGTGGTCAGCACCAACACCTCACACGAACTGGAGACCATCCTGCAGGGAACCAGCACCAATGGCTCTTTCACTTACACAGGTCCGCTGAAGTGTAAATTCACACTCAATGGCCTCAATCTTACGTCCACCAAGGGCGCTGCCATAGACATTCAATGTGGCAAGCGCGTAGATCTTATTCTGCCTGCAGGAACCGAGAATGTGCTTGAGGATGCAGCAGGTGGACTTCACAAGGCGGCCCTCTACTGTAAGGGACATCTGGAGATAGAGGGTGGAGGAAGTCTGACCGTAAGTGGAAGCACCCGTCATGCTATTGCCTCGAAGGAGTATATGCAACTGAAGAAAATCGTATTATCAGCCGCCATGGCGGTCGTCGCCCTCAGCGGCGAGGCCAAGGGACTGACATTGAAGGTATATAATCCCGGCACGCAGGCCATCTTCCCCGTGACCTCCACCATCGTCTATGGCAAGAAGGACGCTGCGCTCATCGACGCACAGTTTCAGAAACAGTATGCCGAGCAGGTGGTGAAGGAGATCAAGAGCATGATGAAGAATCTGAAGTATGTCTTCGTGTCGTACCACGACCCTGACTATTACTTCGGTCTCAGCGTCATCCGCAAGGCCTTCCCTGAGGCTAAGATCATCTCTACGGCACAGACCGCTTATCTCATCGAGGCTTCCAAGGACATGAAGCTCGACGTGTGGAAAGGGCAGCTAGGTGCCGACGCTCCCGACACGCTCATCGTG
>JBJFDX010000218.1:0-1985 GCA_051890235.1 Bacteroidaceae bacterium
TATGTTAAAAGTCTCACTTTGCCTTGTTCAGTTTGGCCAAAAACCATAACTTTGTCACCAAAGAAACAAACTTAAGCAGTATATATTATATAATGTATAGACTAACTTGCATCATCACCCCCCCCATCTGTATGTGAGGACCTCAATCCTGATAGGGTACAGCCATGTGTGAGGGTAAGGCTGTGGCCGCTAAAGCAGCGATTCCGATGGGAAGGACGAGCAAGGGTTTGACTTTAACTGTAACTAAAACATTCCATTAACATTATAATTTAACTCTAAAACAAAAGTATTATGAAGAGGAAATTTATCTCCTTTTTAACTTTCGTCGCACTTGCGGTTGCCGGCACTTTGCCTGCATCTGCTCAGTACGACCCCACGGCAGACGGGTTTGACCCTGATACCAAGTTGATTCTCACAGAGACTCAGTTGGCAAGTCCTGCCAGTGACCAGTCAGAGGGAACTCATATCGAGTATCTCATTGATGACAACGTCCAGACTTTCTGGCACAGTGATTGGCATGGCTCTTACAGCGGTGCCCATTACATCCAAGTGAATCTCATTGAGGAGACCACCGGTTATTACCAGATGGTGTTCGGTAGACGTCACAACAGTAATACCTGTCAGCCTACTCAGATGCTTGTGGAGCAGAGTGCGGATGGCCAGGAGTGGAGTGAGGTGAAGAGTCTGGAACTCCCTTGGGCTGGTGATGATGATCAGGGCAAGTATGTGGTGTCCGGTTTCTTCCGTCTGAGTGCGGCCAATTATATCCGCGTAACCTGCACCAAGACCAACACCAATACCAAAACCTGGCATTGTGCTGAGTTGCAGTTCTATGCTGCCGACGAGGCAGCAGCTCTGGCAGGAGCCATTGATGACCTGCTGACCCGATATGACCGCTATCTGCCCGGTTATCCTGAGGAACTCAACATCGGATCCGGCTTCGGACAGTATTCCGACACTCAGGCTTGGGAAAACTTCCAGGCACATATGGCCACCGCAGAGGAGTATGCACAGACCCTCTTTGATGGCGGTGAGGTAAGCAAGGAGCAGATCAATGAGATTGTGACTCTGGTAGAGGCAGACTACAAGGCCATCATGGCCAGTCTGGTTACCTTCAGCATGGCCGATGGATATTATCGCATCGTGGGTGGTCTGAAGTATTACACAGAAGAGGAGACCGGTGAAACTGACCTTGATGGTAATCCTCTGACCAAGAAGAATTATTATGATATTGCCATGTTCGGTACTCTGGACGGTTGGTGTTACTGGGGAGCCAAGGATAATACCGATGCACGCCAGCTGTGGCGCCTGAGTATGGTGGGCAAGGATATCAAGATGGTCAATGCTGCCACCGAAATGCAGTGTGCCGGAATGAAGGACGGAGCTATCTCTATGAGTGCTGAGGTGGATACCCTCATGGGCTTCGACTATGTGGCTACCAACGAGAATGGCAAGGACATCTTCTACATCCGTTATGCCACATCTCCTGTGGATTACGGAGCCACCGCAAGTACCTATTTCCATCAGTGGGGACATGGTAAGGGCAACGCTCAGGAAGTTCCTCATAAGCTGTGCATGTGGCAGGCTACATGGAACAAGGGTGAGGAATATACCGGTGACAAGGGTACCTCGGAGTGGTATCTGGAGCCCGTAAGTGAAGAGGAGGTTCAGGCTCTGCTCGAGGCTTATGACCTGGTGAAGAACCATGATAAGCTGGTGCTCAACTATCAAGAGTACATTGCCAAGGCCGAGGCTGCTCTGGACGTGGCCAAGGACCTTCGCAACGTGTATTCACCCGATACGGAGAAGCCCGTTATCACAAGCACCTCTCAGTTCCACTCCTTGTGGACAGAGCCTAATGAGGGTTCGCTGGACAACCTTCTGGACAACGATCCCAATACCTTCTGGCATAGTGCTTGGAGTTCAGGCAAGGCCACAGGACCTCACCAGGCCAGTCTGGATGTCATCGTAGACGAGCCTCTGAT
>JBJFDX010000219.1:0-7147 GCA_051890235.1 Bacteroidaceae bacterium
TTCTATGTGAATAATTACCTGAGCATCGAGCCTTCGGTGTATTGCAACCTTTGTCTCAACCGCTTCAGCGAGGGTACTGAAATTGGTTTGAAGCTCGGCATGGGCTTCTATTTCTGATTGTGAATTCGCGTCCCGGTTCATGGAACTGATACAAATATAAGGTAGCGGTACCATCTGAGAGTCTTGTCTTGCAGACGCTTGACACTACCTGTAATCATTTAAGAATATGATAGAAGGAAAGAGAGGCCAGAACTGGCTTGAGAAATATGAACTCCTCAAGGCTTACGTTGAGAAGAACAAACATCTGCCTGGCAAACGCAGGGTGGAGAATCGTGGTTTGCTCCATTGGTGGAAGTACAACCGGAAACTTATCCTGAGGGGCAAACTGGACGAGGAACGCCAGCGTATGCTCCAAGAGTTGAGTGATATGCGTGAGTACATACCGCCCTTCCATCGTTTCGAGCCTGAGGAATAAATTAATAATTATCCCGAATCGGTCATTCCATTTGTGATATGATGACCGATTCGGGTTGAAATCGTTCCTCTCCGGTGAAGGTTATTGGGGGAGTTCTGAGTCAGGCTTGATTCCAAGTTTCTCCTTCAGGAATTGAGCCGTGTAGCTTTTCTCACAGCCTATAATCTCTTCGGGTTTTCCGCAGCAAAGAACTTGTCCTCCACGTGCTCCTCCTTCGGGACCGAGGTCAATCACATGATCGGCACATTTGATGACATCCAGGTTATGCTCGATGATGATAAGTGTGTGACCTCTCAGGATGAGAGCGTTAAAGGCATCCAGCAGGCGATGAATGTCGTGGAAATGCAGGCCCGTGGTGGGCTCATCGAAGATAAATACTGTGGGCTCGTGCTTCTCCATTCCCAGATAATAAGCCAGTTTCACTCGCTGGTTCTCACCACCCGACAGGGTTGAGGATGGCTGTCCCAGTTTGATGTATCCTAATCCTACATTCTGAAGTGGGCGCAGGAGGTCCACAATGCGTTTCTGTTTGTGTTCTCCAAAGAACTCGATGGCCTGGTTGACGGTCATCTCCAGCACGTCATACACATTCTTTCCTTCATAGGTAACCTCCAGCGTGTCCTGCTTGAATCGTTTGCCATGACAACTTTCACATGGCAGAACCAGGTCGGCCATGAACTGCATCTCCACGGTTACCGTTCCTTCTCCCTTACACTCCTCGCATCTTCCGCCTTCGGTATTGAAGCTGAAATATCCGGCCGTGTAGCCCATCTGCTTTGACAAGGGTTGGGCAGCATACAGTTTGCGTATCTCGTCCCAAGCCTTTACGTAGGTGACAGGATTCGATCGTGAGTTCTTCCCTATAGGGTTCTGGTCCACAAATTCCACGGCTTTTACTTTCCACATGTCTCCCTCAAGGGCGATATGTTCTCCTGGCCGGTCGGAAACCTGGTTCAGATGTCGCTTCAAGGCTCGATAGAGGATATTGCATACGAGCGTACTCTTTCCGCTTCCGCTCACTCCGGTCACGCATGTCATCACGTTGAGGGGGAACTTCACGTCGATTCCCTGCAGGTTATTGGCTCTTGCTCCGCGGATGATGATGGATGATGTCCATGGTCTTCGGCTCATGGGTATGGGTATCTGCTCGCGTCCTGTCAGGTAGTCGAGTGTATGACTGCTGCCTCCCTGGTAATCCATAGGCAGAGGTTGGGCAGGTCCGTTGTACATGATTCTTCCACCCAGTCTGCCAGCATCGGGTCCTATGTCGATAATCCAGTCGGCAGCTCTCATGATCTCCTCGTCATGCTCCACCACGATGACCGTATTGCCCAGGTCACGCAGTTGCTTCAGCACCTTGATGAGTCTGTCTGTATCTCTGCCGTGGAGTCCTATGCTTGGTTCATCCAGGATATACAGACTTCCCACCAGACTGCTTCCCAGGGATGTGGCCAGGTTGATGCGCTGGCTTTCTCCTCCTGACAGAGAGGCTGATGGCCGGTTGAGCGTGAGATATTCCAGTCCTACATCCATCAGAAATTGTAATCTCTGCCTGATTTCGGTAAGGATACGGTGTGCCATTCCTTCTTCTTCCGGGGTGAGGAACAGATTGTCTATCCATTGCTTGAGTTTTCCTATGGGCATGTCCACCAGTTCCGTGATGCTCCTGTCTCCCACCTTTACGTAGTTTGCCTCCTTTTTCAGGCGTGTCCCATGGCATTTGGGACAGGTGGTCTTGCCTCTGTATCGTGCCAGCATCACGCGGTTCTGTATCTTGTATTGCCCTTGTCGCAGCATGTCGAAGAAGGCATCAATGCTTACCACTCCCCATTCTTTCTCTTCTGGAAAGAGTTTCTTTTTCTCTTCAGAGAGGCTTTGGGGAAATGTGCCGTGCCAAAGCCAATCCTTCTCGTCTCGTGTGAGTTCGTAATAAGGTTTGAAGATGGGGAAGCCCCGTTCGGAATTGAAGCGGATAAACCAGTCTTTCCATTCACTCATCTTCTCTCCTCGCCAGCACATTACAGCCCCTTCGTATACGCTCATGGCTGTATTCGGTATCACCATCTGCTCGTCAATGCCTATGACCTTGCCAAATCCTCCGCAGTCGGGGCAGGCTCCTGCTGGTGAGTTGAAGGAGAACATGTTGTCGTTTGGCTCCTCGAATGTGATGCCGTCTGCTTCAAATCGCGTACTGAATGTGTATATGTCGTTCTCGGGCAGGAAGCGCAGCATCATCTCTCCGCCTCCTTCGTAGAAGGCTGTTTCGGCCGAATCTGTCAGTCGTGATATTGCATCTTTCTCCTGACTTACGCTCAGTCGGTCTACCACCAGATAGAGATTGTCGGGATTGGGATTCTCTGTCGCGAAGTCTTCTATGCGTGTCACCTCTCCCTGGTATTCCAGTCGTGCAAAGCCACTCTGCTGATAGATGTCGAGTTGCTGTTTCAGAGAGCGACCTTCACGGATCGTGATGGGGCAGAGTACCAGAAACTTCGCGCCTTCCTGATGGCTGCTGACGCATCTTACCACGTCCTCGGTGGTGTGCCTCTTGACTTCCTGTCCGCTGATGGGGCTGTAGGTTTTGCCCACACGTGCGTAGAGCAATCTCAGATATTCATATATCTCCGTGCTGGTTCCCACCGTGCTCCTGGGATTACGTGTGGTGACCTTCTGTTCGATGGCTATTGCAGGCGGTATGCCTTTGATATAGTCACACTCCGGCTTGTGCATACGTCCCAGAAACTGGCGTGCATAGGCACTCAGGCTTTCCACGTATCGCCTCTGTCCCTCGGCATAAAGTGTGTCAAAGGCCAGCGAACTCTTTCCGCTTCCGCTCAGTCCGGTTACCACCACCAGTTTGCGTCGCGGTATCTCCAGACTGATATCCTTCAGGTTGTTTACCCTTGCCCCTTTTATCTGTATGCAGTCATTCATCATGATGTGTGTCCTTTGGCGTACTGTCTGTTATTCTGTCTTTTGTGCGCGTTTATTCATATACGTGGAACATGCGCTCCATCATGTGCCATTTCTCGTCGCTGCGTTCATCCTTACCGCACTTCTGGAAGATGCTCATGAAGGCTTCCCACTCTGCCTGTCTGGGTCCGCTGGCCATCTTCTGCATGGCTTCGTCCCAGTTGAGGTCCTCGGGCCCTTCGCATATCATCACCAGTCGGGTGCCCAGGATATAGATTTCCATCTCATAGAGTCCGCAGTCACGTATGCCCTGCAGTATCTCTGTCCATACCTCTCCCTGGCTGTGCCTCTTGCGGTATTCGGCTATCAGGGCAGGCTCGTCTCTCAAATCCATGGTTTGCACCCACCTGCGCACCTTGCCCGTGTGGGTCTTCTGCAGATATCCTTCCTTCATCGTTCCCATACGCTATATACCATAATATATATATAGCAGGCCAAAGGTACGGTAAATGCCAGGGCCATGCTGTGAGTATTGTCGGCTATGTATCCCATGATGAGTGGGGCAATGGCTCCGCCCACAATGGTCATGATGAGCAGGGAAGATGCCTGTTTGGTGTGCCCGTTGCTGGAGCGCAGAGCCAGTGAGAAGATGGTGGGGAACATGATACTCTCTGCCAGATAAACCACGAGGAAGGCTGCCAGAGCGATACATCCGCCTCCGCGTACCAGCAGTATGGTGGCCACTGAGGCCATAGCGGCGCAACCCAGCAGCATGAAGCGTGGACGGATGTACTCCATGAGCCAACTGCCCAGGACTCGTCCTACAACAAAGAGCCCCATACCGCCGAACCCCAGCCATTGGGATGCCTGTGTGGCAGTCATTGTGGAATTCTCGGTCATGTAGTTGATGAAGAAACTGTTGACACCCGTCTGGGCAGCCACGTACAGAAAGAGGGCCAGCATGCCCGACAGGAAGGCCACATTCCACAGCGTGCCTGTTTCTTTCTGCATATGAGAATCCTTCTGGCTGTCCTCCGTCATGCTGTCGGCATCGGTAATCTCCGGCAGTCGGCAACGGCTGAATATCACCAGAGTGGTCAGCACCACCACACCTACGATGGTGTAGGGTACGGCTATGTTTCCACCCGAGAAGAGCAAGGCTCCGCCTACCAAGGGTCCCACTATCCAGCCTACTCCGTTGAGCGACTGAGCCAGATTGATGCGTCGCTCGGCTGATTCCGATGGTCCAAGCACGGTGGTGTAGGGATTGGCACTCGTCTCCAGACAGGTCAGTCCGCATCCGATGACGAAGAGCGAGAAGACGTAGAATGGGAATGATTCCATGAATGAGCCTGGGATAAAGAGCAGAGCTCCCACTCCGTAGAGCAGCAGACCTGTGAGTACACCCTTGCGGTATCCCCATCGGCGCACGATATAGCCGGCAGGTAATGCCATCAGAAAGTAACCTCCGTAAACGGCAGCCTGCACCAGAGCGGCTTTTGTCTTTGATATGGCCAGAGACTGCTGGAAATGCGGATTGAGAACCTCCAGTATGCTGTGGGCAAATCCCCATAGGAAAAACAACGAGGCAATGAGCATGAAGGGGACGGCATAGTTTGTCCCATTGACCTTGAATAACGAATGTTCCTGTTTCATGAGTATGAAATGTTGTCTTTTGGCTTTCTGCCCGTGGCAGTCAAACGTTATCCGTTGATGCCCTTGGCTCGAAGCGAAGTGTAAAGTAACTGCTTTTTCCCGACATGTACAACAAAGGTGGATAGAAAAATGATTTGCATCGTATGTTGGATGCTGTCTTGTTCAAAAACAGAAAAATATGACCAATAAGAGGAAAAATACGATTCTTTTTTTGTGAGGCTTGCGTAATTCTTGTAATTTTGAGACAATTATCAAACAATAAGGACAGGAATGAATGACTTTTTAGTCCAGACGTGTGAGGAGATGGATATCAGCATTTCTTCCTTTGTTAACCTTATTTAACAAATCGGGGGGGTATGTAAAGAGATTGCTGTAAATTTGCAGAACATGTTTAAGGCAAACACGGGGTGAGTTTAAGTCAAACGCAGGTCGAGTTTAAGTCAAACGTAAAAGCAAGCGAAGTCAAACAATAAATACTTTAATCTAAAACAAAACTTTATGAAACGATTATCTTTGTTTCTGGTGACCATGGTCATGATGATGCTTTCGGCTGTGAGCATTCAAGCCGATGAGATTACGCCAGGTTACTATCTGATGAAGGGTTCTGCAGCAAGCACCAACCCTGATGCGTATATGCGCACCACCTCATCCGATTTGCCCCGTATGGTGGAGGCCACCATGCCCGAGGCACTTACAGCCAAGGAGAAGTGCTTCATCTGGAAGGTGGAGCCCATGACTGATGGCAGGTACAGCATCCAGAATCTGGCCGACAAACGTTATCTGGGTGGACAGATAGGTACCCACAGACATCATGGTACCATGTCACAGGCACCCCATGCCATTACCTTCACAGCTTCTGAAAGTGGTGACGGTACCTTCAAACTCGATGCCGATTTGGATGTAGAGTCTGGCTACGGAACAGCCATGCGTCCCGGTTCGGGGTGGGAGACGATATACCTGTGGTATTGTGATGGTCAGCAGGGCGAAGCTCCTGCATGGGTATTTGAGCCCGTGGATGACGCCATTGTAGAGCAGGTGGCTCAGATGCAGCTTCCCTATTCTGGTGTAGAGGTAGAGGAAGGTTATTACTACGTACGCTCCCACCTGGAGAATACTTCCAAGCCAGGGGCCTATCTCTACGGCAACGAGGGTGACCGCTTCCGTATGTATCAGGACCAATGTGGCGAGTTGAGTACCACAGAACTTACCATGGACCTCTGCAAGTACGTATTCTATGTGACACGTGTTGAGGGCGGATATGCCTTCTTGAATCTGGGTACAGAACGTTATCTGGGTGGTTCGCCCAATACCAACGGACATCATGCAGGATCTGTGCTTCAGGCTGCCCCCATCACCATAGGTACCGGCAGCAAGGAAGGTTCCTACACCATTCTGGACGAATATCAACCAACCAATGGATTCCTGCCCGCCTATCTGAACAGCGGAAGTGAAGCCTTTGCCTGGTGGGCTGGTTCTGCCGAATGGCTTATCAGCAGCATCAACTGGAATCTGATCAAGCTTGATGCAGCAGCCGTAGAGGATGCTATGGCCAAAGTGGTGACCGTGGTGGGAAGCATGGAAGGAGCCAATTGGGATGCCGAGAACTATGACTATAAGCTTGTGCATCAGGGCAATGGTGTTTATACAGGAGAGATCTCTGTAGCCGATGAGGCCAATGGCTATGGTTCCTTCGCCATCTACACCCGTAAGGCAGAAGGCGATGAGGCTGCCAACATCTATAGCGGTTCCTCTGCCGGATACGAGCTTTATGCGGGCGTGACAGAGAAATGTGGCCTCTATACCGAAGGCTTTACCTGGAAGGTGGAGGCTGGTAGTTATCTGGTTACTTTCGACCTGAAGAACAGAACCATTCGCATCAATGATCCTTCTGCTCCCGAAGTTGTTCAGGGACGTGCCTATGCCGCCCTTGCTGCAGCCATCAAGAAAGCCGAGGCTCAATGGCCCCATATCGACCTGTCTGCCCTCAAGGCTATTCTTGCCGATGAGAGCAGTACCGACGAGCAACTGCAGGCTGCCACAGCCAGCATCCCAGGGCTTGTGCGTGCACACATCCTGGAGAGAATGGTAGTGGATGGTACTGCT
>JBJFDX010000220.1:0-1982 GCA_051890235.1 Bacteroidaceae bacterium
GAATGGTGAGCTGAGGATACTTCTCAGGATGCTCCATGGCATCAACGAGCAACTGACGGTCGAAGACATTCACGTTGAGGTGATGACCTCCATCGGGAGTGAAGTAGCCATCCATCAGATTGACCAGATTGGTAATCTGAGTGTCAGACTGCTTACCCAAGGTGGCAGGTGAGATGGCAAACGTATAGGAGATACCGTCGTGAGAGTGCTGGAAAGGAAGCTTGGCCACAGATGAGAGAGCTGCAACAGCACCACGTGTGTCACGTCCGTTCATGGGGTTGGCACCGGGAGCGAAGGGAACGCCTGCAGGACGACCATCAGGAGTGGCACCTGTGTACTTGCCATACACTACATTAGAGGTGATGGTGAGCAAGGACTGTGTGGGCTTGGCTCCACGATAGGTGTTGTGCTGACGCATGAACTCCATGAACTTCTCGGTCACCATGAGTGCAAGGGCATCGGTCTTCTCATCGTTGTTTCCGAAGGGCACATAGCCGGAGTTCTCAAATCCTACAGCCAAACCACGCTCGTCACGGATGACCTTTACCTGACCAAACTTGATGGCTGCCAAAGAGTCGGCGACGATGGAGAGGCCGGCAATACCTGTGGCGCGGGTGCGCTCCACATCTCCGTCGTGCAGAGACATCTCGAAGGCTTCGTAGTCATACTTGTCATGCATGTAATGGATGATGTGAAGGGCATTGGCATAAGTACGAGCCAGCCATTTCATCATCTGCTCAAACTTGTCCATCACCACGTCATAATCGAGGATATCGTCGGTAATGGGTGCATAGGCAGGAGCAATCTGCTCGCCGCTACGCTCGTCACGGCCACCATTGATGGCATAGAGCAGACACTTGGCCAGGTTGGCACGTGCTCCGAAGAACTGCATCTGCTTGCCTATCTTCATGGGAGACACACAGCAGGCAATACCGTAGTCGTCACCATAGTCGGGACGCATGAGGTCATCGTTCTCATACTGAATGGCAGAGGTCTTGATACTCATCTCGGCGCAATAACGCTTCCAGGGCTCCGGCAAGCGCTCACTCCAGAGTACGGTCAGGTTGGGCTCGGGAGCAGGACCGAGGTTCTCCAGTGTGTGGAGCATACGGAAACAGGTCTTGGTAACCAAGGTACGGCCATCGATACCCATACCGCCCTCGGAGGCTGTTACCCATACGGGATCACCTGAGAAGAGGTCGTTATACTCGGGAGTGCGGAGGAAGCGAACGATACGAAGTTTGATGATGAGCTGGTCGATAAGTTCCTGAGCCTCCACCTCGGTAAGCTTGCCCTCACGGATATCATTCTCAATGAAGATGTCGAGGAAGGTGGAGATACGACCGATAGACATGGCAGCACCATCCTGATCCTTGACAGCTCCGAGATAACCGAAATAAACAAACTGAACAGCCTCACGAGCATTCTGAGCGGGCTTGGTCACATCGAAGCCATAAGCCTCACACATCTTAACGAAGTCCTTGAGAGCCTGAATCTGCTCGGTAATCTCCTCGCGACAACGAATCACCTCATCACTCATCTCGGCAATATCCAAGCGATCCATATAGCGCTTCTTCTCCTCGATGAGGTTGTCCACACCATAGAGGGCTATACGGCGATAGTCGCCGATGATACGTCCACGGCCATAGGCGTCGGGCAAACCGGTGATGATGTGGCTATGACGTGCATCACGAATCTCCTTGGTGTAAGCAGAGAAGACACCTTGGTTGTGGGTCTTACGGTACTTGGTGTAAATCTCCTTGGTTTCGTCATCGAGCTTGTAGCCATATGCATCAAGGGCAGCCTCCACCATACGGATACCACCCTTGGGGAAGATGCCGCGCTTGAGAGGAGCGTCGGTCTGCAGACCTACGATTACCTCATCTTCCTTATTTATATATCCTGCTCCATATGTGGTGAGTGACTGTGGGAGACGTGTCTCTGCATCATAGACGCCTTTCTCACGCTCCACCTTGAACATC
>JBJFDX010000221.1:0-1979 GCA_051890235.1 Bacteroidaceae bacterium
GTACAGCGATTGATTCCTTCCAAGTTCCTTGTATGATAACATTCAAGAATCTTTTCTGCTAAAGTATTGTTGATGTTGCCTATTGTTGGGATGCGAAGCTTGCGCAAATGCTGGCTCTGCCAACGGGCATAACCTCCGTTCATTTTGTTTGTCACGTTATTCAACTGCGTACGAACATAGTCAGACATCAAGATGGCTGCAAGCAATTCCAGTTCATTTCCCTTCCCGCCTGTAATATAGTAGATATTATGCTGCGGATAATATTCACCCTTATCAACAAAAATATAATCGTTGCCAGAAATGTCAGGAAGCAGAATCTTGGGCTGCGATTGCAGAAGTGGGTTAACCTTGTCAATAGTTCCGTACCATGCCTCAGGGTTCCTTAAAGCTTTGTGACGACTGGCCAGGCGTGCTTTATGCGTTTCCAAGTATCTTTTGGCCTTGGGAAAATCATTCAGATTTATCAGACTTCCGTTCTTGCAGTATGGGTTAAGCAGGTAACGTCCACCCCATTGTATCCTGTCTCCTTTCAAATCGCGAGCGTTAATCGCAGGAACGAGCAGTTCATCCTCTACTATCCCTTTCATGTTTTTTGATATAAAAATGTTGTCAGCCCCCGTTGCCACCCCTATTCCTAACTTAAAACCTTGCGCTTCTATCGAGCTGGATATTGTATTGTAGGTATCAATATTAAACACATTGTCCCATTCATCGCTTTCTGGAATAGGCAAACTCTTGAAGGAATGTGCTTCGGGTGCTTCTACATGCATTGTTTCTGCATACTTCATGACTTTCCTTTCTTTGTTGTTTTCTATTAATGTAATCGCAGGATAGGCCAAAACCTCTTCATCAAATGCGTCAGCCCCTTCCATATTGATAATAGTGCGTAGGTTATAGTAGCGTGCTACCAATTCCCGCAGTTTTCTGCCATACCGGTTCTTCATCCAGCGGTTTGCACATATAAAACAATGCTTTCCGTCATGCTTCAAAAGCCGTAGCGATTGCTCAAAGAAAAGTACATACATGTCTGCCCTATAATAAAAGGTAGCATAACGTCTTTTGTATACGTCGAGTTTGTCTTTGGGTATTTGTTCATATCTGATGTAAGGGGGATTACCAATGACAATATCCACTTGCCTACCATGGTGTGCAAGAAGAAAGTCCTCTGTTGAAATGGCCAATTCCGGGTTTGTTATTTCTGGAAATTCGGCTTTTATGCGCTTGATGCAACATGACACCTTCTCGCTATCAATGTCTGATCCAAAAACATGATTGTGGTAAGCGTCATTAAAATCAAAATCATAACGAAGTGCAGACTCTTTTAGGCGATGAATAATATGCATGATGAATTCGCCCTTGCCACATGAAGGTTCCATGATGGAAACTGTAGATAAGTCATTATTTGCAGTATATCCCACCAAATCAAGCATATAATCCACAACCTGTGGCTTGGTGAACACGTCGCCATGCTGTCCTCCACTATATCTTTTGCTATATATAATATTATTTGAAGAACTCATCTTGTACACCTAATAAATACCCATAGAAAGAGCTGATAAAAGACTCAATGGAGATACGATCTGAAATGTTTTCGTAATCACTTGCCCCAGATGTGGCAATGAGTGCTACAGCACTATATTTGTGTTCTAAAACGAGACGCTCACAGAGAATGCGGTATCGGTCGAGATAGGAAGAGCCTCTGAATTCCTCTCTGACGGGAAAGTGTGGCTCGCTTACCTTGACGGGCTGAGTAGAAGCATCATCCTTGCCAACTACCATCATATAGCCGAGCCACGGAGTTTGTCGACATGGAAAAGCTTTCTCTCTGAAAGCGGTCCAGAAATCTTCCGAAGAACCAAGGGATTCCTCTGTCCTATTATTCAGATTGTTTCCGTATGAACCAACTTGCGATTTCAATTCGAGAGCAGTCACAAGATTCCCTTTCGGCGAAACGATAAGTAAATCCCAATCTTTTGTAG
>JBJFDX010000222.1:0-1978 GCA_051890235.1 Bacteroidaceae bacterium
GAGAGAGACATGTCGAATCGGAAAACCTCCTTTGGAAGCCACCAGTTTCTGGGACTGATGACATTACTCATGGTTCTCACCTTCTCATGCACAGAAGAAACAGAACACATGGCTGAGGCTATCAATGAAACAGACTCCCTCCCCATGATGCACTCCACGGGCATCAACACACTCATCTCTGATTCGGGAGTGATGCGTTACCGAATGATTGCTGAGGAATGGGACATCTATGACACACCCGGACGTCCCACCACATGGAAATTCATGAAAGGGTTGTTCATGGAAAGGTTTGATGAACATTTTCATATCGACCTTTTCGTACAGGCCGACACCGCTTATCTGCATGAACAACGCACATGGGAACTGAGAGGACGAGTGGTTATCCGTAACATGAAGAATGAGGTCTTCCACACAGAAGAACTCTTTTGGGATATGACTACCCATGAGATGTGGAACCATCAGCACATGCGCATTACCACACCAGAACGTGAACTCGAAGGTACAGAATTCCGAAGCAATGAGCAGATGACCCGATACAGTGTGAGCAACTCATCTGGTGCATTCCCTATAGAGGATACACAAAACGCGCCTGCAGCAGATACGGTAACGATTGTTCCCGATACCACACAGAAAACAATCCCGCAAAAGCCCACCATGCAGGAGCACAACCGTAACAGGAAATCAGCAGAAGGTATGCGTTTCCCACCTGCTCCAGACAAAAGACAGTAAAGAAAAGAAATGGCCACAAGCACACAACTCATCATAGAAATAATCATCGTTCTGCTGTTCTCCGCCTTCTTCTCAGGCACGGAGATTGCCTTTCTGTCAAGCAGCAAACTGAGATTTGAGATGGACCGTGAACGACAGGGATTTACCAGTCGACTCATAGACACATTCTATAACCATTCGAGCGATTTCATCTCCACCATACTTATTGGCAACAACATCGCTCTGGTCATCTATGGCATACTGATGGCAAGACTGGTCAACGACCTTATTCTCACACCATTGGGCATTCATCATCCTGGCGACTATTGTCCTAATGATGCCATCTGTCTGCTCACACAGACCTTGTTGGGCACAGCCATCACCATTGTCACAGGAGAGTTTCTCCCCAAAACACTATTCCGGCTCAATCCCAATCGCATGCTCACCATATGTGCATTACCTGCCTACGTCATATATATATTATTATGGCCCATCAGCAAATTCACAAGCATGCTGAGCAAGATAATGCTAAGGCTATTGGGACAGAAAACCGGTAAGACCCAAAACGACAAGACATTCAGGAAAGCCGACCTCGACTACCTTATCCAAAGCAATATCGAGAGTGCAGAGGAAGGTGGGAACATCGAGGATGAAGTAAAAATCTTCCAGAACGCACTGGATTTCAGCAGTGTCAAGGTAAGAGACTGTACCATCCCGCGTACAGAGATAAATGCTGTAGACAAACAGACAGACTCCGCCACACTTCTCAACACCTTCGTAGAGAGCGGTCATTCAAAGATTATTGTCTATCAAGGAGACATTGACAACATCATCGGATTCATCCATAGTTCGGAGATGTTCCGGCTGTCACCGGGAGAAGACTGGCGCAGTCGTGTGAAGGATGTGCCCATCGTACCCGAAACCATGAATGCCCAGAAACTGCTCAGCACATTCATCAGCCAAAAACGTTCAATCGCTGTAGTTGTTGATGAGTTCGGTGGAACAAGTGGTATCGTAACCCTTGAGGATTTGGTGGAAGAGATTTTCGGAGATATCGAAGATGAGCACGACAACGTGTCCTACGTGGCCAAAGATTTGGGCGGAGGCGAATATATGCTGTCAGGCAGACTTGAGATACAGAAAGCCAATGAAATTTTGGGCTTGGAACTCCCTGAAAGCGACGAATACCTCACCGTGGGAGGACTTATCCTGCATGAATATCAGAGTTTTCCGAAGCTGAACGAGGTCCTCAGATTCGGACGCTTGGAAT
>JBJFDX010000223.1:0-1968 GCA_051890235.1 Bacteroidaceae bacterium
GTGAATCTTCCAATAGGGCTCAGTCAACTGCTCGCGGACAATAAGGTGTCTCAGCCTGAGATGGTTTCAGTTCAGATCAACGAGGAATATGCTGAGCGGGAAGATTGGAACAGCATTCAGATAAAGGAGGGAGACCGCATAGATTTTCTTTATTTCATGGGAGGCGGTAGTTTATGATCAACTTTACAGATGAGCAGGTAGAGCGTTATTCGCGACATATCCTCTTGAAGGACGTGGGCGTTGAAGGGCAGGAGAAGATAATGAACGCGCGCGTGCTTGTGGTGGGTGCTGGCGGACTTGGGCCTCCTGTCTCCCTCTATCTGGCTGCCGCAGGCATCGGAACCATAGGGATTATTGATGCCGACAGCGTTGATTTGAGCAACCTGCAGCGCCAGGTGATTCATTTCACAAAGGACGTGGGCGTGCCCAAGGTGGAGAGTGCCAGGGAGAAAATCCAGGCCATCAATCCGGATGTGCAGGTGAAGACTTATCGTGAATATCTGGATTCGTCGAATGCTCTGGATATCATCAGGGAGTATGACTTCGTTGTCGACGGAACAGACAACTTCCCCGTCAAGTTCCTTATCAACGACTCCTGTGTCATGGCGCATAAGCCTTTCTCGCATGGAGGCATCCTTCGCTTCAAGGGACAGACTTTCACACATCTGCCAGGCACGGCATGTTATCGATGCATGTTCAAGGAACCGCCCCCAGCTGGTGCTGTACCCACCTGCTCTCAGGCAGGCGTGCTGGGTGCTATTGCAGGCATGCTGGGCACCATCCAGGCAGCCGAGACTCTCAAGTACTTTACCGGCGTTGGCGAGTTGCTTACCGACAGGCTTCTCACGTTTGATGCAAAGACCATGCAGTTCCGCACCATTCCGGTCAGGAGGCAGACTTCATGCCCCATCTGCAGCGAGCATCCCACCATCGACCACCTGATTGATTACGAATTGCCGGCATGCGAACTCAAGCAACATTGAAGTGATGAAGATATTAAGGAAAGTAATCCTGCAGATGATAGAGCAGGCCCAGCAGGATGCCCCCGTTGAGACGTGTGGGTATCTCCTGGGACGTGATGGGGTGGTTCAGGAGAATTATCCCATGGTCAATATCGACCATTCTCCCGAGCATTTCTCTTTTGACCCGAAGCAGCAGTTTGCAGCCTTGCGTTATGCCAGGGCTCATCATTTGCAGATACTGGCCAACTGGCACAGTCATCCGGCTTCTCCTTCGCGTCCGTCTGATGAGGACTTGCGTTTGGCCAACGATCCCACCATTCGCTATGCCATTCTGTCGCTGTACGGGGGCATCCATCTCAATTCCTTCCGGATACAGGACGGCAAGGTGGTGGACAGGGAAGAGCATCTAAGTCAGGATTATGGGTAATGTGGTCTTAGGGAGACCGTTCAGTTTCAGGTAAATCAGATGTTGACTATGCAGGGCAGGCAAATCATCATAGCAGATAATCAGGATATCGTTCGTTTGGGCTTGACGGCACTCATTCGTGAAGTGTTGTCGGATGTACCTTGTCTGGTGGTGAAGGAGGTGACGCGTGCTTCTGACCTCATAGATTTGCTCAAGCAGGAATCTCATTCTGTGGTGGTGATAGATATCGGCTTCTTCCGTTTGTCCAGCGAGGAGCTGTATCATCTTTCCAATTGTTTTTCGGATACGATGTGGATTCTGTTCTGTGACGGCTTGTCGGAGTTGTACCTTCGTCAGATAATTGACAAGGAGCGTTTCAGCATCGTGTATAAGGACAATTCTGCTCATGAAATAGCCACAGCCCTCAAGTATGCGGTAACGGGCGTGAAATTTCTTTGCCATCAGGTGACCAACATCCTGCTCTCGTTGCAGTCCCATCAGTCGCCTTTGGAGCGCGACGGATTGACGAGCACAGAGATGGAGGTGCTGAAGCTTATAGCTCTCGGTAAGTCGGTCAAGGAGATTGCTGCGGAACGTAAT
>JBJFDX010000224.1:0-7083 GCA_051890235.1 Bacteroidaceae bacterium
GGTCAAGAATGCATACGGCAAACTGATAGCCTTCCTGATATTCCTCGGGAATCTGATAAGAACTCGTATAAGAGACACTCAAGAGGTAATCAGCAAGAATACCGCCTGCTGTACTGGTCTCCACATTGGTAGAGCTCTTCTCATTGGGAATGGCATAGATGGTGTATCGCATACTGTCTACACCTTCCCACTGGAGTGCCTCTCCATCAGACTTCAGCTCGCTCACCGTGCCCAGTTCCTCATGTTCCTTCCAGTTGATGGCGGGAGTAAGAGCCAGATGCTGATACTTATAAGTCTTGAGCCATTTACCCAAACCTGCCACCTTCTTTCCGTCAATATCGCAAGCGGAATAGAAGATAGCTCCAGGAGCTGCGTTCTTAGTGTAGGTACGCGAACTCTGCAATTGCTGACCTACCTCCTTCCAATCATCGAGAGTATTGCTTGACTGCAAAAAGGTGAGTGAGTGACTGGCATAATGATGACGTCCGAATTGTTTAGCCACCTTGGACCACCACTCGGTCATAGGAGCAAAGGGGTTGGTGGAATGACCCATCTTCCAGTATATCTGTGGAGAGATATAATCGATGGTTCCCTCCTCAAGCCAAGCCACAGGATCGGAGAAGATTCCGTTGTACTGCCAGTCGCTTCCTTTGGGAATAGGGTCCACCCCATGACTTGCTGCAACCTTGGGATCGGAGCATGCTGCTCCTGCAGGAGAGATGCCAAACTTGACGGAAGGCTTCACCTCCTGTATCATATTATATACATCACCCACCATAGCATTCACATTCTCTCGACGCCAATCGCCAAAAGACAATTTGGTACCAGAATTAACCCAATCGTTGTAATCAGCAGCCTCGCTGGTGGTGGGCATTCCACTGGGATAGAAATAATCATCAAAGATAATACCATCAATATCGTAATTGTCAATCATCTCTCGGCATACATTCACCAGACGCTCACGAGTGGCCGCCAAGGCAGGATTGAAAATAACTTCACCATTATAGGAGATGAGCATATTATCCTCTATGAGTTTCTTGTCTTGAGCTGTGGTCCAGTCTGCATCCGTCTTCTTCTTCCAGCGATATGGATTGACCCACGCATGACACTCCATTCCACGTTTATGGCATTCGTCCACCACAAACTTCAGAGGATCCCACGTCAGACGATAACCACGCTGGCCAAACAGAAAACTTGAAGTGGGCTCGTAACTGGACTTATAAAAAGCATCGGCCATGGGACGAGTCTGGAAATACACAGCATTGAGGCCTGCCGCCTGCAGTTCATCCAGATACTTAATCATCTCGTTCTGCTGAGCTCGTCGGATAGCAATGGTAGTACCCTTCTGAGTAGGCCAGTCAATATTATAAACTGTGGCAAGCCACACGCCGCGAACCTCTCGTTTGATGTACCTATCTGCTGCCGATGCCATGACCGTTGCCACAGCAAAGATAAAAAAAGTGAATAACGCTTTTCTCATGTCTTATTTAGTTTTAGAAGTTAATATTCCTGATGTCCCTGGGAAATCGTCTCGCCATCCCTACGATTATATGCCTCAACGATACGAGTGACCAGTTTGTGTCGCACTATATCACGTTCATCCAGCTGAACAAATCCGATTCCCTGCACTCCCCGCAGAACACGTAAAGCATCAGCAAGACCCGAACGAGTATTGCGGGGAAGATCCACCTGCGTCATATCACCCGTAACAATCATCTTGGTGCTCATGCCCATACGAGTGAGAAACATTTTTATCTGAGCCACAGTAGTATTCTGAGCTTCATCAAGGATGACCACAGCATCATTTAGCGTACGTCCGCGCATAAATGCCAAAGGGGCTATCTGAATGATATTCTGCTCCATCATCTCCCTCAGACGCATAGGAGGAACCATATCCTCGAGAGCGTCATAAAGAGGCTGCAGATAGGGATCAATTTTATCCTTCATATCCCCAGGCAGGAAGCCCAGTTTTTCTCCTGCCTCAACAGCCGGACGCGAGAGGATGATACGACGCACCTGTTTATTCTTCAGAGCACGTACTGCCAATGCAATGGCTGTGTAAGTCTTACCCGTACCTGCAGGGCCTGTAGCAAAAACCATATCATTCTGCTCATATGCATCCAGCAACATCTTCTGTCCGGGAGTGCGTGGAGCAATCGGTTTGCCCGTGACGCTAAAGACAATCACATCATCGCCTCCCTGACGATGAGTCTTCTCCCCTTTGAGCACGTGCAGAACATCCTCTTCGGTAAGCGTGTTATATTTTTGAATATGTCCTTGAAGCTTCTGCACGTTATCCTCCAACGCGCACATTTCCAGTTCGTCACCCATTACATGTATGACATTTCCGCGTGCCACGATGCGTAATTTAGGATACAATGCCTTTATTATCTGCATGTTCACATTGTTTACCCCATACAACGCCACGGGGTCAATATCTTCAAGAACTATATGCTTCTCTATCATCCAATCTCGTTATTTCTTCTGCAAATTTACATCACAAATTTGAGTTTTCCCTTATAATTCACTAACTTTGTTCCTCGAAACGTTATGAGAAGACTAAAGAAGAAAATATATTTGGCAATGTGCGGCACGATTGTGGGCACACTCACCATCGTAAAAGCATGTTGTCCGTCAGTGATGACATCCACATCGGACTCTCCTGCAAAAGAACTTGCATCTGTACCCCTACAGGAAAGTTGTTCTAACACCGTCACGCATACCACCATCCTGCATAAAGAGGCTCTTAGAAACGTCTCGTTGGCTTATCCCGATGGCATAAACAGACCCTGGCACAAGCTGGGAGGAGTACACTCCTACATGAAATGTTTCCCCGATGTGCAGGATGTGCAGATTGTCTCTGCCTTGAAGTGGGGAGTATCGCCCGTGACAGACAGAGAGGAGGCAGAACGAAGGAAGAACGAATTGGTGTACGTAGGAGCAGACCCCTATTTCTGTGTAGACAAGAATATGAGTCATAGCGTACCCTATCTTGTACCACGTGCTCATGATTTGCTTCAGAATATTGGCAAAAGCTTCCTTGACAGCCTGTATGTACGTGGAATTCCTCTGCATCGAGTCATCGTTTCGAGTATTCTGCGTACAGAGAAAGATGTTGAGAAACTCAGAAAAAGAAATGGGAATGCAAGTCAACAAAGTTGCCATCGATATGGCACCACCTTCGACATTGCCTACAACAGATACTCCACCGTATCGCATCCCGATGGGCCTGAGCGTAGGGCTGTGAGAAATGATACGCTGAAATGGGTACTCAGCCAAGTACTGAGAGATTTGAGGGCAGATAGCCTCTGCTACGTAAAATATGAGCGTAAGCAGGGATGCTTTCACATTACCGTACGATAATCTACTTTCCCTTAGACTCACAGAAATATCAACAATAAAAACTTCAGTCAAAACCCACGCTCATCAGTATGTCTTACCCGTTTCAGGCAACACGCCCGCTATGCGAGCGGACGAACAAATATAAAAAAAGACATAGAAAGGTGAGCTCGGCATTCAGAATTTGGCTACCTTTGCATGGAAATTAACGAAACTTCTAAAAAATACAACAGTACACAATGAGTACACAAGCAGAAAAGATCAAGGAGTTGGTAGAACTCCGCGCCAAAGCTCGTATGGGCGGTGGCGAAAAAGCCATCGAGAAACAGCATGCCAAAGGCAAGTACACCGCACGTGAGCGTATTGCCATGTTGCTCGACGAAGGTTCCTTTGAGGAAATGGACATGTTCGTACAGCATCGTTGCACAAACTTCGGCATGGAGAAGAAGCATTATCTTGGCGATGGTGTCGTAACAGGTTCAGGAACCATCGCAGGACGTCTGGTATATGTCTTTGCACAAGACTTCACCGTTAGCGCCGGTTCGCTGAGTGAAATGCTGGCAAGCAAAATATGCAAGGTCATGGATATTGCCATGCGTGTAGGTGCTCCCGTCATCGGCCTGAATGACTCTGGTGGTGCACGCCTGCAGGAGGGCATCAATGCTTTGGCAGGATACGCAGAGATCTTCCAGCGCAACATCATGTCAAGCGGAGTGATTCCCCAAATAAGCGCCATTATGGGCCCCTGCGCAGGTGGTGCCGTATACAGCCCCGCCCTCACAGACTTCACCTTCATGGTAGAGAACACCTCTTACATGTTCCTTACAGGTCCCGGTCCTGTCAAGGCTGTATTGGGTGAGGTGGTCACTCAAGAGCAGTTGGGAGGAGCAAGCGTCCATGCAAGCAAATCTGGTGTTACTCATTTCACAGCCACCACCGAAGAGGAATGTATCGCCATGATCAAACAACTGATGAGCTACATTCCACAGAACAATCTCGAGAAGACACCAAGAGTGGAATGCACAGACCCCATTGACCGTTTGGAAGACAGTCTCAACGAGATTATTCCCGAGAACCCCAACATGCCTTACGATATGTACGAGGTTATTGCAGGAATCGTGGATAATGGAGAGTTCATGGAGGTTCAGCCCAATTTTGCCAAGAATATCATCGTAGGCTTTGCCCGCTTCAATGGCGAAAGCGTGGGTATCGTGGCCAACCAGCCCAAGCAGTTGGCAGGTGTGTTGGACTGCAACTCCAGCCGAAAAGGAGCACGCTTCGTTCGCTTCTGCGACGCATTCAACATTCCCATTGTAACCCTTGTGGATGTTCCTGGATTCCTTCCCGGTACTGCTCAGGAGTACAACGCCGTAATCCTGCACGGAGCTAAACTGCTGTATGCCTACGGAGAAGCAACTGTACCCAAAGTGACAGTTACCCTGCGTAAGTCCTATGGCGGTAGCCATATCGTGATGAGCTGTAAGCAACTTCGTGGTGACATCAATTACGCTTGGCCTTCAGCAGAAATTGCCGTAATGGGTGCCAGCGGTGCTGCCAGCGTACTTTATGCTAAAGAAGCAAAGGCGCTGAAGGATGAGGGCAAGACTGAAGAAGCAAAAGCATTCATCAAGGAGAAGGAAGACGAGTACAACAAACTTTTCGCTACGCCCTATCAGGCAGCCAAGTATGGTTACATCGATGATGTCATCGAACCACGCAATACTCGTTTCCGCGTAATACGTGCCCTGGAGCAACTGGCTGGCAAGAAACAGCACAATCCTGCCAAGAAGCACGGAAATATTCCTCTGTAATGAGTCACACATATTAATAAAGAAGAAATATGATACTACTTACAGATTGGTCCACAGCATGGATGATGACCGGCATGGGCGTGGGAATTGTATTCAGCATATTGGTGATACTGGTACTGATACTGCAATTCATGGGCTTCATCAATGCTCACACCCAAGGCCGCAAGCCAACTGCAGCTGCAGCAACAGGATGTACATGCAATGAAAACAAAGAAGCCTCAGACAACGATCTGGCTGCCGTGGCAATGGCTGTGCACCTTTACCAAAATGACTTGCATGACTACGAGAGCGGTGTGCTCACCTGGCATCCCACAGAAACAGGATGGCACAGTGAGCTCAACCCAAGCCTCTAAACATTAATTTATCAACAGAATCAGACAAATAAGGACCCGAAGGTACATCCAAGAGACGTTATCAAACTTATCCCGAAGATGTTCAATACGGTCCGACAAAACACACCAAAATGAAAGAATACAAGTTCAAAATAAGTGGCCAGGACTACGCAACCAGCGTAGAAGAACTGGAAAACGGCACTCTGAATGTGACCGTCAATGGCAAGACTTATCAGGTAGAATTGCCCGAAAAAGCCCATCGTCCTGCCTCCAGCATAGTAAGACCTGCTGCAGCAGTTCCCGCAGCTCCCACAGTAGCTCGTCCTAACACGACTGCCCCTGGTAATGTTGTAGCCCCATTGCCAGGTACCATCACCTGTGTAAAGGTTCAGGCTGGACAGAAAGTAAAGAAAGGCGATGTTCTGGTAGTCATGGAAGCCATGAAGATGGCTAACGACATCACAGCTGAAGCTGACGGAACCGTTAAGAGTGTTTGCGTAAGTCAGGGCCAGAGTGTCAACCAGGGCATGACTCTTGTAGAGTTTATATCTGATACACCTGCTGCACCTGTTGCTCCTGCTCCTAAAGCTGCGCCCACAGCAACACCAGCAGCTCCCAAGCCTGCAACTGGTGCCAATAATGTGACAGCTCCCCTCCCAGGTACTGTGACGCAGATTTTGGTAAAGGTAGGCGATACTGTCAAAGCTGGCGATACCGTGCTGATGCTGGAAGCTATGAAGATGGAAAACAGCATTACAGCAGAAGCAGCAGGAACAGTAAAAGCTATTAGAGTTGAGAAAGGAGCCCAAGTGCAGGGCGGTGACGTGCTTATCGAAATGGCCTAAAGATATGAAGACACACCTGCGAGCCATGTGTCTCATGGCAATGCTTCTTCTGGTGGCCACCCCCATGATGGCCGGAGATTTCAATCTGGCCAACGCCTTGGAGAAGTTCTACAACGAGATGGGATTTACATCCTTCTTTATCGGAACAGGATGGAAGAATCTGGTGATGTTGGGTATCGGATGCGTTCTGCTCTACCTGGCTATCAAGAAGGAATACGAGCCTTTGCTCCTGCTTCCCATCGCATTTGGTATGATACTGACCAATCTGCCTGGTGCAGGACTGTTCCACACCGAGATGTGGAACGATGAGTTCCTCAATCCTGACAGCCCCTACTACCACAGTTATCGGCATGTGCTTGCCGAGGGTGGTCTGCTCGATATCCTCTACATTGGAGTGAAGGCGGGTATATACCCCTGCCTCATCTTCTTGGGTGTAGGCGCAATGACCGATTTCGGTCCACTGATAGCAAACCCCAAAAGTTTGCTATTAGGTGCTGCAGCACAATTGGGTATCTTTGCTACCTTCATCGTCACCCAGATGGACGTCTTTGGCTTTGCACCCAACGAGGCTGCCTCAATCGGCATCATTGGTGGAGCAGATGGTCCGACAGCCATCTTCCTGACCACCAAGCTTGCTCCTCATCTGCTGGGTCCCATCGCTGTGGCCGCCTATAGCTACATGGCACTTGTTCCTGTAATTCAGCCCCCCATCATGCGTCTGCTCACCACTAAGAAGGAGAGAATGATACACATGAA
>JBJFDX010000225.1:0-7074 GCA_051890235.1 Bacteroidaceae bacterium
CAAAACGGGCATTAAAAAAGACACCAGAGCGGTTTCTGGTGTCTTTTTGATATTTATGGGAAGCAAATTACTTCACTATCTCATGCAGTTCGATGGTAAATATCAGACAGGAGAAAGGAGGAATCTTCTGCTGTTCACGATCGCCGTAGCCCAGTTCCTGGGGAATATACACTTCCCACTTGCTGCCCACAGGCATCATGCACAGCACCTCGGTCCATCCTGGCACCACCTGTCCCACAGGGAAGGTGGCAGGCTTACCACGCTTATAGCTGCTATCGAAGACCGTGCCGTCAATGAGACGTCCCTCATAGTCCACCTTCACGCGGTCGGTGGTCTGAGGTTTCTCACCTGTGCCCATCGTAATCACCTTATACTGTAATCCGCTGTCAGTCGTCTGCACACTGTCCTGCTTGGCATTCAGTTTGAGGAACTGCTCGCCTGCAGCACGGTTGGCACCATACTTCTTCTCCATCTTCACCCTGTGATAATAAGCCATCTGCTTCTGCACCACTGCCTGAGCAGAGTCCATAGAGAAGGTATTATCTACAGGAAATATTCCGTTCTGGAAACCTTTGAGGAACTGTTCGTGGTTGAGCACGTCCACGCTATCGTTGACCTGACGGTTAGCATTGGTCCACACCTGAGTCTCCACCTGTTCACGAATCTCCACACCTGCCAGGCGTGCCTTTTCACGCTTGTCAGCCTCCGAGAGTTCTCTCTGCTGGAAGCCTTTGAGGAAATCCACCACATAGGTAGTATCAATACCCATACGCTGAGAGAGGTAAGCCTTCAGCCCGTTGCTGTTGGCCATACCCAACAGGTAGCTGAAGGTATCCACAGATATGGTATCCACGCGCTCCACCAGCTCTTTGGCAACCTTCTTCCCCTTGCGCTGACTCTTCTTGTTGGCAGCGGTGGCTCCCATGCAGAGGAGAGCCACCAGAGCCAGCAAGGTTATCTTGGTCTTTTTCATTGTTTGTCCTGATCAGGATGATATTTACTTCTCGATGCTGTGCAGTTCAATCTTGAACACCAAAGCAGAGAAGGGCTTAATCATGCCACGGTCCTGTGAACCGTAAGCCTGCTCCTGAGGAATATATACCTTCCAGGTAGAACCCACGGGCATGTGAGTGAGCGCCTTGGTCCAACCGGGAATCACCTGCTTGCACATGAATGTGGTGGGTTCACCACGCTTGTAACTGCTATCAAACACAGAATCGTTGATAAGAGTTCCCTCATAGTCAACCTTCACACGGCTGGTATCTGCGGGAATCTCACCCTTACCCTCGGTAATCACCTCGTAGTAGATGCCATCACCCAGAGTCTGGATGCCTTCCTTCTTGGCGATGTCAGCCATAAACTTCTCGCAAGCTGCCTTGTTGTCAGCATAGCGCTCGTTCATCTGCTTATCCTTAATGGCAACCATCATGGTCTCAGCTACGATAGCGGCAGAATCCACGGTCATCAGTTCACCCTTACCTGTGGTAGCAGCCACGAAGCCGGCAATGAAGTTGTTCAGGCTTACAGTCTTGGTGCTGTCGTCACCGAACACCTCATAGTTGAGACCCTTGATCATCTGCTGGCTAACCTGCTGACCAATCTGCAGACCTGCATAATAAGCAGTCTTCTTCTTGTCATCACCGGCATTGACAGCCTCGTTCAAGCCCTTTACAAACTCATCGATGTAAGTAGTATCCACGCCCATGCGCTGTACCAGATAATCCTTCAGTCCACGGGTCTGTGCCATACCTACAGTATAGCTGAGGGTGTCAATGTCAGTCTTCAAGTCTGCCTTGGGAGTACCGTTTCCGCAAGACACCAGAGCAGCAGCAATGCCTGCTATGGCCAAAATAGAAATCTTTTTCATGTCGTAAAATATTATTTTTGTTGTTATTGCGTTGTATTACTTCACCTTGATAAGCTCCACATCAAATACGAGTGTGCTGTAAGGAGGAATAGAAGGTCCTGCACCCTGTTCACCATAACCCAGCAGATAAGGGATATAGAAACGATACTTGGCACCTTCGCTCATGAGTTGGAGACCTTCGGTCCATCCGGGTATCACCTGATTGAGACCGAACTCAGCAGGTTCGTTACGGTCATAAGAGCTGTCAAACACCTTCCCGGAAACGAGTCTGCCCTCATAATGGCATACCACCGTATCCGTAGCCTTTGGACTACGCTCACCCTTACCCTCGGAAAGTATCTCGTACTGCAAACCGCTCTTGGTCTGCACCACACCCTCACGCTGAGCGTTGGCCTCAAGGAAAGCCTTACCTTCTGCAATGGCCTTCTGAGCCTGTTCTTTCTGTTTCTTTTGGAAGTACTCATTGAGCAGTTCCTGTGCCTCACGGCTCGTCATGGCTGGGGTCTTGTCTGACAGCACGTCGCTCACGCTCTGGCTAAAGTCCTCCACAGAGAAGTCCTCGATACCCATGCTCTTGAGCTGCTGGGCTATGCCGAGACCCAGTGCATAACTGATTTTGTTCATACGCGTTAATTCTCTATTATATTCATTAGTTGCGCAAAATTACAATAATTTCCCTTACCCACGGCCTTGCACGTTTCTTTTTTTCTTATTTTTGCAAGAGACTAAGAACCCAAGGACATGAGAATAGTGATATTGACGGGTGCTGGCATGAGCGCAGAAAGCGGAATCAGCACGTTCCGCGACAGTGGTGGACTATGGGACACCTATGACGTGAATGATGTTGCTACTCCTGAAGGATGGATGCGCAACCCTGCTCTGGTAACCGATTTCTACAACACACGACGCAAGGAATTGCTTGCGGCCAAACCATGCCAGGGACATCTGCTGGTGGCTCAGTTGGAACAGATGGGACATCAGGTGGATGTTATCACACAGAATGTGGATAATCTGCACGAGCGGGCAGGCAGTTCACACGTGCTGCATCTGCATGGAGAACTGATGAAGGTGACCAGTAGCAGAAATCCTAATGACCCAAGACAGATACGCACTCTCAAGGCCGAGGAGGTCGAGGTGCATATAGGTGACAAGGCCGAGGACGGCAGTCAGTTGCGCCCGTTCATCGTATGGTTTGGAGAGTCGGTACCACAGATTGAACCAGCCATCGAACTGTGTCGTAAGGCAGAGATGATGATTGTCATCGGCACAAGCCTCAACGTATATCCTGCTGCAGGACTCACACGTTTTGTGCCCATCAAGGCTCCCATCTACCTGATTGACCCCAAACCGGTGGAGTGGAATGCCGACCGACCCTTCGAACACATCATGATGGGAGCAAGCGAAGGAATGAGTGAACTCATCAGGAAACTCTGACGTCCCTGTCCTCATCATCCGCACAAGACAACCTCTACAGCCATACACGCTGTCCATGAGAATCATCATGGCAGGTTTTATGGGAGATACCAAACAAGAAAAAAACATATAGGCAATGACCAACACACTGACCATCAGATGCAAGAACAACCACAGTAAGATATCCGTGCCTTTTGGCAGTTCACTCTATGAGGTGTACCAAGAGACAGGGTTACAGATGGACTTTGGTCCTATCGCTGCCACTGTCAACAACAAAGTGCAGGGAATGAACTATCGGTTCTACAACAACAAGGATGTGGAGTTTCTCTCTCTGCAGTCACCTGCTGGCATGTACACCTACTCCCGCACCCTCTTCTTCGTGCTGGCCAAAGCGGTGGAGGACCTTTACCCCACAGCACAGCTCATCATCGGCGACAGGGTAAGCAGAGGATTCTATTGTGAACTGCACACGGGAGAAGCTGTCACTCACGAGGTAGTAGAAGCCATCAGGCGACACATGCAGGAAATCATTGATGCCGACATGCCTATCCACCGCATACAATGTCCCATCGAGGAGGCCATCAGCATGTTCCAGAGCAAAGGGATGACCAGCAAGGTTCAACTGTTGGAAAGCCAGAGCAACCTGTACACCTACTATTACAAACTCGACCAGACCGTTGATTACTTCTACGGATGCCTGCTCACACGCACAGGACTGCTTCACCTCTTTGACCTCATGCCTTTTTATGATGGTCTGCTCCTACGCATTCCCATGATCAACAATCCTGCTCTGCTGGAACCTCTGACCCCACAGGACAAGATGCTTGATGTCATGCGTGAGCACCGCAAGTGGCAGAATATTCTGGGAGTACGCACCGTGGGAGAGTTCAATCAGATGGTTCTCAAGGGAGAGAGCACACAGCTCATCAACGTGAGTGAGGCACTCCAGGACAAGAAGTTATCCAATATAGCCGACGAGATAGCCGAGCGAGGTGCCAAACTGGTACTGATAGCAGGACCGAGCAGCAGCGGAAAGACCACCACAGCCAAGCGACTGGCCATTCTGCTCATGGCATGCGGACTCCGCCCACACACGCTATCCACTGACGACTACTTTGTCAATCGTGTGGATACGCCGAAGGATGAGAACGGAGAGTATGACTTTGAGTGTATCGGTGCTGTAGATACCAACTTCTTCAATCAGCAGATGAAGGCACTCCTGCAGGGCGAGGAGGTGGAACTGCCCAGATATGACTTCCCGTCAGGTGAAAGGGTGTTTGAGGGAAAGAAACTACGCATTGGCAGCGATGACATCATCATCATGGAAGGTCTGCACGCACTCAACCCCATCCTCTCCCAGATGGTGCCCGATGACAAGAAATACCGTATCTATGTATCCGCCCTCACCACCATACAGCTTGATGACCACAATCACATCCCCACACAGGACATCCGACTGTTGCGCAGGATAGTGCGTGACTACAAGTACAGGGGATATTCGGCACGGGAGACCATCCACAGGCAACCCAGCGTGACCACAGGCGAAGAGAAATGGGTCATGCCTTTCCAGGAATTGGCCGACGCCACCTTCAATAGCGCTTTGCTCTACGAATTGGGAGTCATACGCGAGCAGGTGATGCCCATTCTGGAGCAGGTGGCCGAGCGAGACCCTGAGTATGCCGAGGCCAGTCGCCTCAGACGCTTCCTCAGATATTTCCGTATCGTACCCGAAGAGCAAGTGCCACCCACCTCCCTGCTGCGTGAGTTTGCTGGAGGAAGTTCATTCAAATACTAATCCTAATTGCTGATGAAACAGGAGACAGAGCAGCGGTTGGAACAGCGAGGCGTGAAACCCACGGCCATGAGACTTCTTGTCTACCGGGAACTGGAACGGAGCCTGCGCCCTCTTTCTCTGAAGGAACTGGAGGAGAAGATGCCCACAGCCGAACGGAGCACCATCTTCCGCACGCTCACCATCTTCCTGCAGCATCATCTCATACATGCCATCGAGGATGGCAGCGGTGCACTTCGTTACGAACTGTGCACCAGCGAGAACCATCACGAGCACGATGATCAGCATGGACACTTTTACTGCGAGGAATGTCAGCGCACCTATTGCCTACATGACATTCCTGCACCACAGGTGTCCCTGCCCAAAGGATTCCTGCCTTCCACCATCAGTCTTATGATCAAAGGCATCTGCCCTTCATGTCAGCGTACACGCAAATCCTCCACCAAGCAGAAAGCCTGATGGAGGATTTGCGTTTATTGACTCCTATACCTATACAGAGAATATTACTTGTTGAGTGTCCAGGAGAAGCCGTCCTTGGTATCCTTCACTTCAAACCCAAGTTCTGCCAGTCGGTCACGTATCTGGTCACTCAGAGCCCAGTTCTTTTCTGCCTTGGCCTGCTGACGCTGCTCAAGCAGGATATTCACCACAGCCCCGAAAGCCTCCTCACGTGCCTTATTGCCTGCTCCTGTCTCTTCGCTCAGACCAAGGATTTCATGCACAAAGGTATCCATAAGCGCATGGAGTGCCTGAGCCACCTCTGCACTTATGCTGGCCTTCTTGTCCACGAGCGTGTTGACAACACGGCAGGCATCAAACAGGTGGCTGATGACGATGGGACTGTTCATATCATCATTCATGGCATCATACAGCTTCGTACGCAGTTCGTCCACATACTTCATCTCCACGGCAGGCTGCCCCTTCACCTTCTGACCTTCCACAAAACGACGTAGGTTCTTCATTCCCTCCATCAGGCGGGCAAATCCTTTCTCTGCTGCCTGCAGAGCCTCGTTGCCAAAGTCCACCGTACTGCGGTAATGAGCTTGCAGGATAAAGAAGCGTATGGTCATAGGCGAATAAGCCTGGGTAAGCAGAGGATGATCTCCGCTGAAGAACTGAGGCATGGTAATGAAATTGTTGTAACTCTTGCCCATCTTCTTGCCATCAATGGTAATCATGTTGTTGTGCACCCAGTAATGCACCATCTGACTTCCCTGGGCAGCCACAGCCTGAGCAATCTCACACTCATGATGAGGGAAGACCAGGTCCATACCTCCACCATGAATATCAAAATGCTCTCCCAAGTATTTCCTGCCCATAGCCGTACATTCACAATGCCAACCGGGGAAGCCTTCACTCCAGGGTGAAGGCCATCGCATGATATGTTCAGGCTGAGCAGCCTTCCACAGGGCAAAGTCTGCCTGATTGTGTTTCTCGCCCACTCCTGCCAGTTCACGACTGGCATCCTTCACGTTCTCCAGGTCACGTCCCGAGAGCACGCCATAATGATGATCACGGTTGTACTTCTCCACATCAAAATACACACTGCCGTTGCTCACATAGGCATATCCATTGTCCAGAATCTGTTGCACCAACTGTTCCTGCTCGATGATGTGTCCTGTGGCATGAGGTTCGATACTGGGAGGCAGACAGCCCAGGGCATCCATAGCCTCATGGAAACGGTTGGTATAGTATTGCGCCACCTCCATCGGTTCCAGTTGTTCCAGCCGTGCCTTCTTGGCAATCTTATCCTCACCCTCATCTGCATCATGTTCCAGGTGTCCCACATCGGTGATATTACGCACATAACGCACCTTGTAACCGATATGCTTCAGATATCTGAAAAGGAGATCAAAGGTGATAGCCGGACGCGCATGACCCAGATGAGCATCACCATACACGGTAGGACCGCATACATACATACCCACATGACCTGGGTTCAAGGGACGAAAGAGTTCCTTCTGCCTCGTGAGTGTATTATAGATAATGAGTGGTTGTTCCA
>JBJFDX010000226.1:0-7073 GCA_051890235.1 Bacteroidaceae bacterium
GAAAGAGAGTATTGGCTATTATAAATATGTTCCCGGAAAGGATAAGGATGGAATATCAAGGTATCTTGATTTTTTGAATAGTGTACGTTCTTTTTGGAATTCTATTAATTCTGTTTGTGGCTCCTCAATTGATGAGAATACATCTAAATCCTTGTTTTATGAAAAAAATAGATTGCATTCAAGGATAACGACACATCCTTTATTATGGTTGTATAAGGTTTCAGAGGATTGGACAGAGACAGAAAAAAAACTCCTACGAAAACATCTTTATTGTGAAGATAGTTTTCCTATTGAACAGATAGCCTTGATTCCTTTTTTAGCGGAAGGGATTGCATGGAGACTCCTTTGCTTAGGGAAGATGCAGAAATTTTGCTCGAAATAGGGAATGATATCATGTCTATTAAGAGCGTTGTTGAGCGAGTTCTTGAAAAGTATGAGCAAGAGGATGTGGCCACAAGACATGGGCTTGTGGGCTATTTCACAGATGAGATATACAGACTTATAAGTCAGAGTGTGTTAATTTTTGTTTAATCCTAATTTGTTTTATTATGACGAATATTGCAGGTTGTCAGAGTATGCCCATAGAATGGGGTATGTATGAGAGTATGGTATACACGAATGATTGGACAGGGGGTTGGGTTGAGACAATGTCAGGAGAGATTGTCTACATAACCAAAAGTGGAAGAATAGAATGTAAAGACCTAGGTAATGAGGTTGGAACCGAGTTGAATCCATTTTCGTCGGTAGCGTACGATGAGATGGTGGATAAAGGGTATTGGCCAGGGGGCTATATAAAATATTCGGATACAGGACGTGCATTCTATAAGCCATGTGGGGACGGATATGGGGAAAAGTACGCCACAGGGTGTGGGTCTGGTTGTACAACTGGATGTGGAGAAAATGTTATGATTACCCAGGGATCAAGGGTTGTCTGTGTTCCTCCTTTTTCTATCGTTCTTTCATGGGAAGACGGAAAGGCTGACGTGGGTGATGGTGGTGCGGCATTGTACCTCTCGAATTTAGTGTATGAATCCAATAATATTAATATGGATAAGGATAATGTTACAATTGACTATGTAGAAGCTGTGTGGACAGGAACCTTTCAAGTTGGCATAACCATACGTTACCATATGGGGTATGGCGTGTTTGGTGACTTCTATGAGTCAAAGCAGACGGTAAATTTGAATTAAAAAATGTCTTCGCCGATGGTTAGATGTACTTTGCTTAGCAGGTTTGTTCCGTTTTTGCTTATGTTGCTTGTGTGCGTCTGCATGCAGGCTCAGGTGTGTACGTCACGTGTGGTGGACAGTGAGACGGGTGAGCCGCTTCCTTATGCCAGTGTGTATGTTGTGGGGTGCGGCGGTGGTACGATAGCTAACTCAGAGGGAGTGTTCACTTTGGCTGCGGCTACAGATGACACATTACGATTGTCATTTGTGGGTTACGAGCCTCTTCAAGTGAGCGTATCACAGGTGGGCAATGAGGTTCGGCTTGCTCCTGTTTCTACCTTGATGGATGAGGTGACGGTGTTGCCCATGGAGTCGATACTCCAACGTATCTATGACAAACTCACAAATGACTATAAGATTCACCGCAAGGAGACATCGGATTTCTTTCTACGTCAGAATTATGAAATAGCTGGCACTCGTGAAATGGTGGAGGGATTCTTGCAATGTCGCTCTGCGGTGAACTTACGTGATATTCGCTTTAGTAGCGGACGGCATTTCCGTGCTTCCAATGGACCATCGGACAAGGCTTCCATGGTGTTCACCAATCTGCATTTTCCTCTTTCTCTTGCTCCTATGGTGCGAGATGAAGGATTTTGGAACAATCTGGTGACTCCATTCAGTCGTAAATCAAGAACAGCTAAGTCGTCATCGAATTATGTTTTCAGTGTGGGGATACTAAAACAAGAAAATGGCGAGGAAGTTATGCGTATAGATTTCCGGGGGGATGGGTTGAGAGAATCTGATACCTGCTTTTTGGAAGGAAGAATGTATGTAGAGTCGGGCACATATCGTCTGCTGGCTTTTGAGGGTGATGTGGTCAATATGCTCATGGACTTGACTATTGGTGCATCGCCACAGATGACAGGAAAGCCTGTGACGTTGCATGTGCGCGTAGGTTATGACTCAGACTCGCATTATGCAAGGGTTCGTGATGTGGTAACAGAACTTGTATGTATGGGGACACGTTGTCAGTCCGTGATGCTCAATCTGGATGGTTTTAATGGGAATCTCCCAAAGCAAAAGGCAAGGGGAAACATGCTGGAAGCTATCAGCCACACCAAATACGACCCTGATTTGTGGTCGGATGAAATCATTAAGCGAAGTGAGGCAGAGGAACAGATTGTGCGGCAGAAAAGGAGTGAGGGTGAAGCAAAACATGTCGGTATGCTTGTCACAGATGCGCGTTTTCCTGTTGTGCAAGGCGAGATGGACGATGACTCGCTGCGATTTCTTGTCAGTCAGGTGGCCTCCTATGCAAGGAAGACACCCCAAGAGATAGTCTCGGTGCACATGGACAACACCAGTTATTACCTGGGTGACACTATCTGGTATCGAGCTTATGTGTTGAGGGAAGGTAAAATGTGTCCGTCGGACATCAGTGGTGTGCTGTATGCAGAACTGCTTAACCAAGATGGTTATCTGGTGGAGCGACAAACGCTGCGATTGCGCGATGGAATGGCAAGCGGTTCGTTCTGTCTCTGCGACACGGCCTATGCTGGCTACTATGAGTTGCGTGCATACACGCGATGGCAACTTAACTGGGGCGAGCATGAACATGCTCACCAACAGGCCACAGACCGGTGGTTCTTGCGTAAGGATATGCCACGAGATTTCTACCGTGACTATGACAGATTGTATAGCCGTGTGTTTCCCGTGTATGACAAACCTCTCGAAGCGGGTAACTATAGTCCTGTGATGACGTTGCGTCCGTTACGACGTTATTACAAACTGAAGCAGGAGAATCCAACTGCAGTGGTTACCCTTTATCCTGAAGGAGGAAACTGGGTGGATGGTGCGACTCAGAGGATTGCTTTCGAGGCTGTAAATGAACTCGGTGAATATAGGGAAGGACAGTTGATGATAAGGGATGGATATGGCAATGTCGTGGCTAAAGCATCTACCGAACATCGAGGCCGTGGAGTGTTGACATTGAAATCGTTGGTAGGCGAGAAGTACCGTGCGGAGTTTCTGTGGGGTGATGGTCAATGCACAAAAGTTGAATTGCCTAAACGTGAGTTCCAGGGGGTGAACTTGCGGACCAGTGAGGAAGACCGTGGGCTGGTGGCCAAGGTGGAATGTGTGGGACTGTATGATATGCCTTTGGGACTGACTGTCATGCAGAATGGTGCGGTGAGGTATCAAAGCATGGTGCGCGAAGAAGAGATTGTGGTTCCGCAAGAATGTCTGGATGCTGGTGTTGCCCAAGTAACGGTGTTTGATAGAAGTGGCAGAGTCTGGGCAGACCGATTGCTGTTCTGTTGCATGAACCGCGTGCGTGAGGATACAGTGTGCGTGAGTGGCCTGCCTGCAATGCTGACAAACTACGACAAGATGACGCTGGAGGTGAAAGGACCAGCGCACAGTCATGTATCCCTGGCCGTGAGAGATAGGGCACGCTCTGTTCAAACCTATGATAGTGGTAATCTGCTCACAGAGGCTTTGCTGTGTAGTCAGATAAAAGGATTCGTGGAGTCCCCCGACTATTATTTTGAAGCCGATGATTCCGTGCATCGATATCATCTGGATCTTCTGCTTATGGTACAGGGCTGGCGTAGGCATGTATGGAAGGATATGACGCAACCGTTTGTACTAAAGGAACCTTTCGAGCAATCGCCCATATTGCGGGGCGATGTGTACAATTATACGGCCCGTGCCCCTGAAGACTTGTATTACACAGTTTCCGAACAGGATGTGGAGCATTACAGAAATCTCTATCCCACAGGAGGAACCTGCGGACCGAAGATTGAGGAGATGCGCAAACTTGTGGAAGTGAAAGTGAACAATGCTGATGTAGCGTTGACTGAATCTGTGACCAACTTGGCTGAACTGACCACAGAGGTGGTGAAGCAGGAGGCTGGTGTGGGGGATTACTCTCAGGCAACGGTCTCGGAAAGTAGTATCACAAATATGCAGAAGAATCTGGAAATAGCTCGAGATGCGGGCTTTTATTCAACAGAAATCGAAGATAAGTTTGGCAGTACGGAGAATGCTCAATATCTGACTAAACTGAAAAATGAGGTGACTGTGCACGCACAGTTTTCTGTGCTGGCAAGCCAGACTGCCAACCGATATGCCGAGGTGAGTGCTGAAACTCACCAAGGACAGTTCGTTCTTCAGGCTCCCCATTCCGATACGCCCTATTACTTGCATCTGATTGCAGTGAAGGATGGAAACTCTGCCGATATGGTGAGTAATGCCGATGAGTATCCTGACCATAGTGTGAGGATACGTTGGCCTTATCCCAGATTCGTAAAGCCATACCAGTATTATCAGACTCATCTGCCCGCTTATGCCGATGTTTCATTGGACATGCTTCTGGATGACAGCACCACCATGATGCGCAGTGTAAGCGTGGGAGCTCGGCATGGAGGTCTTCGTGCTCTGGACTTAAGCAAGCCTGTGATGGTGGTGGACGCCTATGACGCTTACAATCAAGTGGTGGATGCTGGGCTTATGCCTGCTTGGCTGTGTGGGTCGCTCTTTTTCTCGCTCAGCATGGGCCGTCTTTACGTGGGTGACATGGGCATCATGCGCTCTTATGACTTGCTACGCAGGTGGAGTGGGCATACGGCTACCTTCTTTACCTCCATCAGTGAGCAACTTCGCTACAATCACCTGAACAACCTTGACAAAGTACTCATCTATACCGATTATGCTCCGCGTCTGGAGGGAGACTCACGTTATCAGGGCGCCAATCAGCCCAATGTGACGGTCAACATGCTGGCTTATCCCCGTGGTACCGGGCGTCCCACGAGTCGCGACCGTATGTATGTGATGAGCGGATATGATGTGTGTGAGGATTTCTATCATCCTCATTACGAGCATCGTCCGTTGCCTGACCATACCGACTATCGACGTACTCTCTATTGGAATCCTGACCTCTTGTTGGATGGCAATGGCAGGGCCACCGTCACCCTGTGGGGTGGAGGCTGTGATTGTGAACCTGAGGTGAGTCTGGATGGACTGAGCGGTACGGGATCGATTCTCATGTATGTCCGGTGAAGCTGGTGTGCAGTATACCCTCAATAGTCCGTTACACCCGAATAATTATCCTTTATGTCATATACGTTTTGCAATTTCGCCCAAAAGCATTATTTTTGCGCAAAAATCAGAGAATTCCAATGAATAGAATTGCTATTGCCGCAGTACTGTTGCTCGTGAGTCTTTGTGCCAATGCCTTTACGGTGGTGATTGATGCCGGACACGGAGGCCGGGATGCCGGAGCTGTTGGACGTAAGAGCAAGGAGAAGAATATCAATCTGGCTGTTGCACTTGCGCTGGGAAAGATGATAGAGAACAACTGCGCGGGTGTGAAGGTTGTATATACCCGGCAGAAGGATGTGTTTGTAGATCTGGATGAGCGTGCCAATATCGCCAATCGTGCCAAGGCCGACCTCTTCATCAGCATACATACCAACAGCACGGCCAGCAAGGTGGGACCTCGAGGAGCAGAGACTTATACCCTGGGTATGCATCGTGCCGCCGACAACTTGGAGGTGGCCAAGCGAGAGAACTCCGTCATCACTCTGGAGAGTAATTATGAAGAGAAATATGAAGGTTTCGATCCACGCAGTAGCGAAAGCTATATCATCTTCGAACTCATGCAGGACCAGAATATGGCTCAGAGTGTTCGATTGGCCAAGATGATACAGGAACAGTTCCGCTCCGTAGCAGGACGAGTGGATAAGGGTGTTCATCAGGCAGGTTTTCTGGTGCTGCGTGCCACCAGCATGCCCAGCGTGCTGGTAGAGTTGGGTTATATCAACAACCCCAATGAGGAGACCTATCTCAATTCTGCAGCCGGTGTGCAGGCGATGGCCAAGAGCGTCTATCGGGCCTTTGAAGCCTATAGGAAGTAAGGACGGTCCTGCTGCAGGGTTGAGGTCCGTGTGACAGCATACGTAGAAAGTATTTAGTATATATATAATATATTATAATAGTAGAAAGATGAAAAAGGAAATCAAGATAGGTTTGACAGGCGTGGCTGCGCTTTTTATACTTTTCTTTGGAATCAAGTTTCTCAAGGGTGCCAGCCTTTTCAGTTCCAGTGACAGGTATTACATCCGATTCAGTAATGTCAAGGCGCTGAGCAGGAACAGTACCGTGTATGCCGATGGATACAATGTGGGCACGGTGAGTGATATCATCTATGACTTTGATCAGCCTGGGCAGGTACTGGTGGAGATAAGCACCACCAAGGGACTGCGTATTCCCAAGGGAAGTACCGCTTCACTGGATGAGGCCATGCTGGGTGGATGTACTCTCAACATGCTCCTTGCTACCAATCCCAGAGAGTCTTATCAACCTGGTGATACCATTATCGGAAGTGATGCCGGCGGACTGATGTCAAAGGCCACAGACCTCATGCCCAAGGTGGATCAGGTGCTGGCTCGCGTGGATACACTCCTGGCCACACTTAATACCTTGGCATCAGACCCCAATCTGCCTCTGATACTGAAGAATGCCGAGACCCTGACTGCCAATCTGAATGAGAGCAGCATGGAACTCAAGCGCCTTCTGTCACAGGATGTTCCGGCAATGACAAGCACCTTCAACAAGGCTGGTGAGAACGTGGTGGCCCTGACCGACAATCTCAACCGACTCAACCTGCAGTCCACTATGGACAGCGTCAACAACACCATCGGCAATGTCAACCGAATGGTGACACAGATGCAGAGCAGTGAGGGATCTCTGGGACTGCTGATGAAGGATCCTTCTATCTACAACAATCTCAATCATACCGTACAGAGTGCTGACAGCCTGCTCACAGACTTGAAGGCTCATCCCAAGCGCTACGTGCACTTCTCTGTCTTTGGCAAGAAGGATAAGTACGCAATCTGGATG
>JBJFDX010000227.1:0-1960 GCA_051890235.1 Bacteroidaceae bacterium
CAACCCCAGGGAAGAGTAGTAGATACTATCTATGTGGTGATAGATAAACAGGAACTTCTGAACAGGAACAAATAAAACTTCATATGGAACGTAAGAAAATCATTAACCCCTGGTTAGGAATCGAGGGATATAATTGCATAGGGTGTGCCCCCGGCAATCCCTTTGGTGTGCACCTGCAACCTTATGAGGAAGGTGACGATATAGTGGCTGAATGGACACCCTCGACCAACTATCAGGGATGGCTTAACACTCTGCATGGAGGTATTCATGCCTTGCTTCTCGACGAGGTTTGTGGATGGGTTGTGATGCGTAAGTTGCAGACTACGGGTGTAACCTCGAAGATGGAGTTGCGTTATCGCAAACCAATATCTACCACTCAGGGTACGCTTACCATTCGTGCACGTATCCGTAATCATGTGCGCAACCTGTACACCATTGATGCAGAACTGATTGATGTCGAAGGCAGAACCTGTACAGAGGCCACCTGCATCTATTTCACCTTCCCTCGTGAGAAGGCCGAGAGCGAGATGCATTTCATTCCAGTCAGGGTAGAAGGGGAGGAAGAACAGATACAACTATCAGAATAAGTAATCGAATGAAAAAAGTAAAGATACATACCACGCAAGGAGATATCCTTGTAGGACTTTATGATGAGACACCCCTTCATCGTGACAATTTCCTTCGGCTGGCTGCGGAGGGATATTACGATGGAACTTTGTTTCACCGCGTCATACGTGATTTCATGATTCAGGGAGGAGATCCTGAAAGCAAGGGTGCGTCAGCTTCTCAATCACTTGGAACAGGAGGCCCTGGATACACCATTCCTGCCGAAATACTCGTTCCCAGATTCTTTCACAAGCGTGGGGTGCTGAGTGCAGCCCGACAGGCAGATCAGGTTAATCCCAAGAGAGAGAGTAGCGGAAGCCAGTTCTATATCGTATGGGGAAAGGTGTACAAGCCTCAGGAAATCAAGCAGATGGAGAAACAGATGGCTATGCAGCAGGAGCAACAAGTGTTCAATATGCTCGTTCAGGAGCATAAGGTCGAGGTTATGAATCTGCGCAGAAACCGTGATCAAGCGGGACTGCTCGACTTACAGAACAGACTGGTGGCCATGACCAAGGAGAGATGTGTTCAGATGGGTCAACCATCCTTTACTGAAGAGCAGGTAACAGCTTATACCACTCAAGGCGGAACACCCTTCTTGGATGCTCAGTATACTGTATTCGGAGAAGTGCTTGAGGGACTTGATGTGGTAGAGAAGATTCAGCAGGCCGAGACTTCTACTGCCGACCGTCCCTTACAGGACATCAGCATGACCATGCAGGTTATGGAAGATTGTTGACCGTAATCCACGATGGAGGAATAATCTCAGAGGCCATATGTGAGGAATCCCATTTCAGAGGGGCAATCACCACCTTGTCTGTACGGGGATTGAGCCATGCTCCCCACCAAGAGAAGGTACTGTTGGAGATGATGTGGTGATGACAGGCGCTCATGAGCATCATATCCTGCCAGCTGTCCCTGCCCACGTTCCAGTCCACAAAGGTGGCATCAGAGAGGGGCAGATTTTGGCGCACCCACGACAGATCATCAGAAAAGACATAGAAATGCGCCTGAGGTACGAGAGCACGCATACGCTCTATCGCGCTCAGGAAGTAGGTCTTGCTGGTATATTGACCCATGCTTTGCCAGTAACGCGGTGAAACATAATCGCCTCGGCGCACATGTATTGACACGGCATAAGGGTCGGCTTGCAAGCGCTCCATGAGCAAGCGTGACTGATGGCTGGCCTTCTCTGTGCTGAAGGTGAATGCTTGGCGTACCTCTTGTTCCACATCAGCAAAGTATCGCTCGTTCTGGTAAAAACCTTTATAATATATCCAAGGCCAGCATATCGGTTCGTGATATGCCTTCATACTGCCATGTTGATGTCGCTCCAGAATGATGCGGAACAGGG
>JBJFDX010000228.1:0-7042 GCA_051890235.1 Bacteroidaceae bacterium
CAGAAAGATAGGCTTCTGTCCCTGATAATCTTCGTTGATTTGTGCCGCTACGGCTTTCACTCTCTTGAGAATTTCCTGCTCGGGAATAGAGATGGCAAAGTTCTTATCCTTTACCCGAATGACTTGTCTGTTGCCCATGACGTATGTTTAATGTACCGCAAAATTATAAAAAAATCCCCACAGGGAGGTTCCATGTAGAGAATTTCTTCCTGCAGAGTGTATTCGCGTACAATGGAAATCAGTATCTTTGCACTATGACAGACCAGATGACGTCCATCAACCTGAGCAAGATGCTACGCAAAAGACCCGAAGAGGCCCACAAAGGAACTTTGGGACATGCCCTGCTGGTGGCTGGCCGATTGGATGTGGGAGGATGTGCTGTGCTGGCTGCTGAATCATGCATGCGTGCTGGCGTGGGCAAATTGTCAGTATGTACGCCCGAATGTAACCGCTTGCTGGTGCAGTTGTCTGTTCCTGAGGCCATCCTGCAGATTCCGTCTCCTCAGGGGACGCTCTCTTGTTCGTACGAGGCAGGAAGTTCTGCTCCCTGGCAGGCTATAGGTATAGGGCCTGGTATAGGACTTGATTCGGGAGCGCTGTTGCACGATGTGCTTGACACATGGAGTACCTTGCCCATGGTGGTTGATGCTGATGCCCTGCGCATCCTGGCCGCTCATCCCCAGTGGATGGCATCCTTGAGTGGACATGCTGTTCTTACTCCACATGGGGGAGAGATGGCAGCTTTGGCACGCGGAATCCTAAGCGAAGAACTTTCCTGCGACGACAGTCAGGGCTTACAGAGGGCAGCCGAGCATCTCTCCAGAGAATATCAAGTGTGGGTGGTACTCAAGGGACATCTCTCACGGGTGTATCATCCCGATGGGCTTGTGAGCATCTGTCCCCGAGGGAATGCAGGTATGGCTACGGCAGGGTCGGGCGATGTGCTTACGGGCATCATTGCAGGACTGCTTGCTCAAGGGTATGACCTGCCTCAGGCATCATGCTTGGGCGTATGGTTGCATGCTTCGGCAGGAGATGAGGCAGCCAGGCGATTGGGGCAGGAAGCTATGCTTGCAAGGGATATTATCGCGCATCTGAGTTATGCTTGGAAAGAGTTGCACGAGATACGTAATCAGAAATAACAGCAATGCAGAATATGAATATCAAAAGGATTATGACCTTGGCCCTGCTCGTGGCAGTGGTCTTAGTAGGAAAGGCACAGACGGAGGTGACACCCTTTGTGCCTGGTAGCACGCTGGAGGGCATCTCTTATTTCCTTCCCAGAACGGCTTTCCGTGTAACCATAAAGGCCGATAAGACGGTGACGAAACCCGGTGACTTCAACAAGTATGCTGAGCGCTACCTGCATCTCAACAAGGTGCCCACCTCCGAGAGCGTGCGATGGGAGATAAAGAGTATCACACTGGAACCCTATGGAGTGCCCGACAAGACGAAGGCTTACAGCATCATGCTCAAAAGCAAGACCGTGGCTCCTTTGGTGGGACTGAGTAAGGATGGCATCTTGCTTAGCATCAATACCGATGCCGAGGAGACTGCTCTGCCTGCACTTCCCCAGTCTACTCAAGACCCTGTGCCTGCGGATCCTCGTGCCTATATGACTCAAGAGATACTCTCGGCAGGAAGCGTTGCCAAGATGGCGGAACTCTGCGCACAGGAGATTTATGACATCAGAGAGAGTAGGAACGCACTGGTGCGTGGCGAGGCTGACAATACACCCAAGGATGGTGCTCAGTTGCAGCTTATGCTCACTCAGTTGGCACAGCAGGATCATGCTCTCACGTCGCTCTTCGCGGGCACTACTCACACCACTCATGAGGTGTTCTCACTCACCTATGATCCCACTCAGGAGACAGCCAAGGATATCCTGTTCCGCTTCTCACGCAAGCTGGGTATCCTGGGAGCCGATGACTTGGCAGGCGAGCCGGTATATATAAGCGTGAAGTGCACAGAGCAACTTCCCCCGGCTGTTGTGGATGAGCAGGTGGCCAAGAAGAAGGCTAAGATGGAGAAGGGTGTATATTATAATGTACCTGTACGTACCAAACTGACGGTGTTCGACTCCGATCAGGAATACACCACCCTGGAGACTCCCATGGGGCAGTTTGGCAGTGTGGAGATACTTTCTAATCTGCTGTTTGACAAAAAGACCACAACGAAGGTGACTTTCTTTCAGAACACAGGTGGAACGAAGGACGTCATGGAGTAATCATCCTACCCAATACAGAGATTTAGATGCAAACCAAACAAACGAAGAATATGAAGAGACTCTTATTGATGGCTACCGTGCTGATGGTTTCAGCAGGTGCCAATGCACAGAAGAAGGAATATCCTAAGCAGGAGCCTATGAAGCCAGGGATGTCTGAGTATTGGACTCCTCAGCCCAAGATTGTTACACCTGGGGATGAGAAAACGGCTTCTGCTCCCGATGATGCCATTGTGCTCTTTGATGGGAAGGACCTTTCGGCTTGGACCAATGGAGACGGAACAGCCGAGGCAGGATGGACTGTAAAGAAGGGTATCGTGACCGTGGACAAGAGCAAGGGCGACATTGTTACAAAGCAGAAGTTCGGCAGCTTCCAGTTGCATCTGGAGTGGCGAGTACCCGAGGGTATCACCGGTGAGAGTCAATCACGTGGTAACAGCGGGGTTTTCCTGCAGGATATGTACGAGGTGCAGATACTGGATTGTTATCAGAACGAGACCTACGTCAATGGTATGACGGGCAGTATCTACAAGCAGACTCCCCCTCTGGTGAATGCAATGCGTAAACCTGGAGAGTGGAATGTGTATGACATTATCTACACTGCCCCCGTCTTTAAGGAGGATGGCACTTATCTTTATCGTCCCTACGTAACCGTGATACAGAACGGAGTGGTGCTTCAGAACCATACAGAGATTATGGGTACCACCGAATATATCGGTTTTCCACGTACTGTGAAGCATGCCGAGGGTCCCATCAGACTCCAGTCACATGGTGATCCCAGTGCTCCCATCTCGTTCCGCAATATATGGATTCGTGAGATGTAAGTATTCCTCATCAATCCAACGACGCTGACCAAGCGGTATGACCAGTTCCCTTAGGAAGGCCATACCGCTTACTTGATTATAGGACTGAATAGCGAGGTATAGACACATATGGACAGAGAAAAGGAGATTTACAGGGTGACCATAGGAGGAAGCATCATCAATGTGGTACTCTTGGTTGCAAAGTTCGCTGCAGGATTCTACGGACATTCGGCAGCCATGATAGCTGATGCCGTACATTCGCTTACTGATTTTGCTACCGATGTGGTGGTGCTTCTCTTTGTGCGCTTGGGTAGTAAACCTGTGGACAAGGACCATGGCTATGGACATGGTAAGTATGAGACTCTGGCCACGGCCATCATTGGTGCCTCCTTGCTGGCTGTGGGTGTGATGATATTCTGCTCGGGTGCTGCCAAGACGTGGAGTGTGATACGAGGTGAGGCTCTGCCCAGTCCGGGATATGTGGCCTTGATTGCAGCGGTAGTCAGCATCTTGCTCAAGGAGTGGGCTTATCAGTTCACTGTGCGAGTGGGCAAACGTTGTCAGTCGGAAGCTGTCGTGGCCAATGCATGGCATCATCGGAGTGATGCCCTCTCTTCTGTGGGTACCACTTTAGGCATCGGAGGCGCTATTCTCTTGGGTGACAGATGGACTGTGCTCGACCCCTTGGCCTCCATCGTGGTCAGTCTCTTTATCATCAGAGCCGCATGGCAAATGGTCTTGAAGAGTATAAAGGAACTCACCGATGCCAGTTTGCCTGTTGAGGATGAAGAGGAGATTGTTCGTATTGCATCCGAGGAACCTGGCGTGAGTGAGATTCATAATGTACGCACACGAAGGGTTGGCAATCGTGTGGCCATAGAGCTGCATGCACGCATGCTGGGCACAACACCTCTTTATGAGGCACATCAGCATGCTTCGGCCATCGAACATCGTCTGAGGGAACACTTCGGACCAGACACGCATGTGGGTATTCACCTCGAGCCCATCAAGGAGAGATAGAGTGTATCTCCATACGTATGTTATATAACGAGAGTGGACTGCACCGATAAATCACGGCACAGCCCACTCTTTCTGTTTTATTGTTGCTCGTAATCAGGGATTACAGCTTGTCATTGCTGCCCAGCACATCCACAATCTTGTGCATGTACATCTTCTTCATGTTCTCACGTGCAGGCTTCAGATACTGACGGGGATCGAAGTCGCCGGGCTTCTCGTCGAAGTGTTTGCGGATAGCAGCAGTCATAGCCAGACGAGAGTCAGAGTCGATGTTGATTTTGCATACTGCGCTGCGAGATGCCTCACGGAGCTGCTCCTCAGGAATACCAACGGCATCGGGCAACTTACCACCGTGTGCGTTGATGGTGTCAACCTCATCCTGAGGTACAGAAGAAGAGCCGTGCAGAACGATGGGGAATCCAGGGATGCGCTGCTCTATCTCGTGCAGGATGTCAAATGCCAATGGAGGAGGAACCAGCTTACCTGTCTTGGGGTCACGTGTGCACTGCTCGGGAGTGAACTTGTAAGCACCATGGCTTGTACCGATAGAGATAGCCAGAGAGTCACAACCTGTACGCTTGCTGAAGTCTTCTACTTCCTCAGGCTTGGTGTAATGAGATACCTCAGAAGCAACCTCATCCTCTACACCTGCCAATACACCCAACTCAGCCTCAACGGTCACGTCGTGCTGGTGAGCATACTCAACAACCTTCTTGGTCAGAGCAATGTTCTCCTCATAGGGAAGAGAAGAACCGTCAATCATAACGCTTGAGAAACCATTGTCGATACAGTCCTTGCAGAGTTCAAAACTGTCTCCGTGGTCCAGGTGAAGAACAATCTGGGGATTAGCGCAACCCAGTTCCTTGGCATACTCAACAGCACCCTGAGCCATGTAGCGAAGGATAGTGCCATTGGCATAGTTGCGTGCACCCTTTGACACCTGCATGATAACGGGTGACTTGGTCTCCACAGCAGCCTGTACGATAGCCTGCATCTGCTCCAGTGTGTTGAAGTTGAAAGCGGGGATAGCATAACCTCCCTTGACTGCCTTAGCGAACATCTCGCGTGTGTTCACCAGACCCAATTCCTTGTAACTTGTCATTTCTTTGAAGTATTAATAATGTTGGATATTTGAATATCTTTTCACTCGAGTGCCTTTCGGCGTTGCAAAATTAGTATAAATATGGGGAATAGACTTACGTGTGCATAGGTTATTTTCTCCATAATGACTTTTTGCCAACTCTGCCTTACAATGAGAGCCCAGCGTGCTTGCTGTGAATTTGTCTGTTTGACTGACTCTCATGAGTATGGGTATGTTAGAGTTCTTTTACGAAGTAGGTCACCACAGGCAGGTGATCGCTGTATCCATCCAACCATACGCCGCTGGATGTTGTGCGAAGAGGGCTGCCTTTGTATTTGCCTTCCTGCTGTATGAGCCAGTCGCGACGGAAGATATGCCAGGAGTGCAGGGTAAGGTTCTTGTATTCCTTTTTCTTCTTTGCGTCAAGCAGGTTACGGTTCATGACTATCTGGTCAAACAGGTTCCAACCTCCCTTATAGGACAATGTTCCCTGACCTTTGTCGCGAAGGATAGTCCACCAGGGATTGTAGAAGTCATGCTTGTCCACATCTTCCATCTTTTTCTTTGCTCCCAGATATTTTGCCATGGAGGTGTTGTCGGGATCATCGTTCATATCTCCCATGACCACTATGCGCATGTCGGGTTGTGCTTTCATGATGCTGTCGGTCATCTGCCGCACTTGTTTTCCGCCCCAGTCTCTGAACTTGCCTTCTGCTGCTCGGCTGGGCCAGTGACATACCACAAAGGTAATATCATCGCCTGCCAACTTGCCTTGCACCGTAAGATATCCGCGGGTGGCATGGGTGGTGTCTCCGTTTTCATAGATGTAGGGCTGTAGCCAACTCTTCTCTGGTGTGAAGAACTTAGGGTTGTAGAGTAGGGCACAGTCTACACCGCGCTTGTCTGGACCTTCGATGTGGATAAACTTAAATCCTCTCTCTCTCATGGCTGGCTGTGCCGTGAGGTCACGCAGGACATTGTCGTTCTCCACCTCCGACAGACCAATCACGCTGGCGCCTATGCCAGGCAATTTGTCTGTGCCTATTTCCAGCAACACCTTTGCCATATTGGCCAGTTTGTGCTCATATTTCATCTTGTTCCAATGGTATGAACCATTGGGCAGGAAGTCATAGTCGTTCTTTCCTGCATCATGGATAGTGTCAAATAGGTTCTCCTGATTGTAGAAGCCTACTGCATAGCATCCGAATTTTTTCTGTGCCACGACTGAAGGCATGATTGCCATCAGTAGGTAGAGCAGTATGAATGTTCTTCTCATAAGTTTGTTGTTCTAATGATTAGGTCTTTGTCCTTAAGCCACAAAGGTAATCCCTTTTCGTGAAACAGAAAAACATATGTGCTGTTTTTCTACTTTCTTCCTCATGCTCCTCTTGCGCTTTTTACGCGCGCGTACATTTATTATATATATAAGGAGCAGATGTCTGCGTTTTTCTCTTTTTATCTCGATTAGAGTCTGCTTGGGGTAACATTTTTGCGATTATTGACTTAAAAAAGAGGTAAATGCTATTCTGAATGCAATATTTTTGCTTACTTTGCATTGTTTTGACCAACTGACAACGAAAATTACAAAATATGAATAAGAAATTTCTGACGGCAGTGCTGTTGACCGCACCTGCCATTCAGGCTTTTGCCCAGGTGTCTACTCCGGAGACGGATAAGGAACTGAAACAGGACAATGCCGCTTTCGTCTTCACGGAATCCCAGTTGGGCGAGGATGAGGACATGACTCAAAATGTGATTATGATGAACTCCAACAACAATGTCTACACCAGCAATGTGGGCTATCTTTGGAGTCCGGTCAGATTCAAGTTCCGCGCATATAGTTCCCAGTATAGTGATATCTATATGAATGGTGTGCAGGTCAACAATGTGGAGAATGGTCAGTTTAACTATTCCACC
>JBJFDX010000229.1:0-7028 GCA_051890235.1 Bacteroidaceae bacterium
TGCAAATGAATGGTTGTTTTTCTTGCCATTTGAGGCATAATAATTTGGTTTGCGCCGGTAGTTTGGCTTGATTGAGTAAAATCTGTACTCATACATCCCAGTTGGGTTCTTTCCACAAAATGGGGTTGCCTGCGTTGACACTTTCTTTTGAGAGAAGGATACGTTGGTTGATGCTTCCTCTGAAGAGTGCCTCTTCGCTGCGCTTGCTGGCGATGAAGGGACCATCTACCAGGACGTCAATGTTGAGCAGCAGTTCCCTGCAGTTCTCTTTCTTGAGAAGTTGCTCAAACAGGAAGCCTGTATAACACCAGATGGATTTCTGGGTATTTGCTTTGATGAATTTGGCAAGTTCGGCAAATGCTTCGGCCTGGTAGAATGGATCACCTCCAGTGAAGGTGACATCTGCAAAGGGGTCGGCCAGTATTTCCTGAAGAATCTCTTCTGTGGTCATGTCCGTGCCGCTGCCAAAGGTCCATGACTGGGGGTTGTGGCATTGTGGGCATTGATGGAGGCATCCCGCACAATAGATACTTGTGCGGAAGCCTGGTCCATCAACTGTGGTGTCATGTAATATGTTCAGTACATTAATTGTCATGAACAATTCGGTCGTTTAGTTCGGATAACTTGGCTTTGTTCCAGCGATCGGTGGTTCCTACCAGATATCCTGTAATGCGCTGGAGTCTGTCAATGTTGTTGCTTCCGCACTTGGGGCAGACGTCCAAATCTTTCTCGGCGTTCTCGTATCCGCAATCCATGCAACGGTTGCGTGTGTGGTTGACGCTCCCGTATCCGATATCATATTTGTCCATCATATCCACGATGCGCATGACAGCTTCGGGGTTGTGAGTGGCGTCACCGTCAATCTCTACGTAGAAGATGTGTCCGCCGCGTGTGAGGTTGTGGTATGGTGCTTCTACCTGAGCCTTGTGAAGTGCTGTGCAGTGGTAGTATACGGGTACGTGGTTGCTGTTGGTGTAGTACTCGCGGTCTGTGATACCAGGGAGTGAACCGAATTGCTTTCTGTCTCCTTTGGTGAATCGGCCAGACAAACCTTCGGCTGGTGTGCCCAGAATACTGTAGTTGTGCTGGTATTGCTCGCAGAATTCGTTGGCTCTGTCGCGCATGTATGTTACAATCTTGATTCCCAGTTCCTGTGCTTCCTCGCTTTCGCCATGATGCTTTCCAACCAATGCTACCAGACATTCTGCCAATCCGATGAATCCGATACCGAGTGTTCCCTGGTTGATGACAGAGGCAATGGTATCGTTGGGTTTCAGGTTCTCGCTGCCCAGCCAAAGACCTTTCATCAGCAGGGGGAATTGCTTGGCGAAGGCAGTCTTCTGAAATTCGAAACGCTCGTGCAGTTGCTGTGCGGTAATCTGCAACAGGTTGTCCAGTTTGGCAAAGAAGGCATCGATTCGTTCAGTCTTGTCCTTGATGTTCATGCACTCGATGGCCAGTTTGACAATGTTGATGGTGCTGAAACTCAAGTTGCCACGTCCGATACTGGTCTTGGGTCCGAATCGGTTTTCAAATACGCGGGTACGGCATCCCATTGTGGCGCACTCCCATTTGAAACGTTCTGGGTCGTCAGCCTTCCAGTTTTCGTTCTGGTTGTATGGAGTGTCGAGGTTGATGAAGTTGGGGAAGAATCGGCGAGCGGTTACCTTGCAGGCATACTGGTAGAGGTCGTAGTTCCTGTCGGTGGGCAGGTAACTCACTCCACGTTTCTTCTTCCAGATTTGGATGGGGAAGATGGCAGTCTCTCCATTGCCAACTCCTTCGTAGGTGCTGCGCAATACCTCTCTGATGACGCAACGTCCCTCGGCACTTGTGTCCGTACCATAGTTGATGCTGCTGAATACCACCTGGTTGCCGCCTCGGCTATGTATGGTATTCATATTGTGGATGAATGCCTCCATGGCTTGGTGTACACGGCCCACGGTCTTGTTGATGGCATGTTGTTTGATGCGTTCGCGTCCCTCGAATCCGGCAAGTGGAATATTCAGGTAGTCGTCAATGGGTGCGTTGTAGAGTTCACTGTAGTCTTCTGCGTTTAAGTCTTCCAGGACTTTGATCTCCTCAATGTAGGATGAGCGAACGAAGGGTGCAAGGTAGAAATCAAAGGCAGGTATGGCCTGTCCGCCATGCATCTCGTTCTGTACGGTCTCCATACTGATACATCCCAATATGCTGGCTGTCTCAATGCGCTTGGCAGGACGGCTTTCTCCGTGTCCGGCCTGGAATCCATGCTTGAGGATGCGGTCAAGTGGGTGCTGGATGCAGGTTAAGGACTTGGTGGGGTAGTAGTCTTTGTCGTGGATGTGAAGATAGTTGTTCTTGACGGCCTCGCGTGCATCGTCGCTCAAGAGATAGTCGTCCACAAAAGGTTTGGTGGTTTCGCTGGCGAACTTCATCATCATTCCTGCAGGGGTGTCTGCATTCATGTTGGCATTCTCACGTGTCACATCGTTGTTTTTGATGTTGATGATCTCCAGGAAAATGTCTGTGGTCTTTGCCTTGCGGGCAACACTTCGTGCATTGCGGTATTTGATGTATGCTTTTGCAACATCCTTTCGTGAACTCTTCATGAGCTCGTTTTCCACCATGTCCTGAATGTCCTCCACGGTCATTTGGGCTTTGCCCTTCATGGAGATGCAATCTGCTATCTGGCCAATCAAGAACTCGTCCTCACCTTGCTCGGTGGCGTACATTGCTTTGCGGATAGCGGCTGCTATCTTCTGCTCGTTGAATCCAACGATACGGCCGTCTCTCTTTTTTACTGTCTGTATCATTGCTGTATTGAGTGTTATTTTATTGGGTTTTACTTGTTTTATTGTTGTGCGTTAAATGGGGCTCACAGATATCCTTTACTTTTGTGTCCATAAAAAGAAATTGCGAGGTCTTTTTCCTTGTTTGGAAAGACCTCGCAAAGTTATGTAAATGGAGAATAATACGCAAATTATTTATATGAAAAATTATCCATTTTGGGTCATTAATTTTTCGTTTGAAATAAAAAGTTTCCCAATTTATTTTGTAACATACTGAATATCAATACCGATTTAACGGCTGTTAAAGAAAAAGTTTTCCAAAATGATTTTCTTCTTGCAAACTTGGTGGAAATATTAGTGTAAGATACACTTCATATGTCTGCTGACCAGCATACTATCAGTTACCTTTCCATTCCACTTCATGTTTTTGCGTGCCTTGAATACGATTTTCATGAGTTCAGCATCTCCTTTAAGCTGGTTTTGCATCCCCAGATTGACAAAAGTGGGATAGAGTGCTTTCTGCCCATTGGTGTGCAAGCGGTCATAGGTCATGTTGTACATATCCTTGACTGCCGATGTTTCTATGCCTACGTATTCCAGTTCTGTGGCATCGTAAGGCAGGCACATGCTGAGTGCATTCACGCTCTGCATGCCTGTTCCTGTAACGGTAAGGGTGATAGTTTCTCCTGCTGAGTATTGTTTCTTGTCAGCCTCGACGGTCAACTTACCTTTCAGCTCATCCTTTTGTTCTCCATGTATGCCTCCTTCGAGTTCTGTGGCTACGGCGCTGATGTCATAGGCATCAATGAGACCATTCCCATTGAGGTCACCCTTGCTGATGTATCCGGCAAAGTCGCCATCTCCCTCTCGGAGTCCGGTGTAGTTCATATAACTGGTCAGATCGTTCTCATCGATTTTCCCATCCTGATTGATATCTCCAGGGATGTACCATGGGGTGTTGGGTTGGCGGAATACATATATCTGGCATCCACTTCCGAAATCTCCTGTTGCCGATGTGATGTGGAGGCGTATGTAGCGCCATGCTTTGCTGGCATGAGGTGTGAGGTCGAAGTTCTTGGCTTCTCCGTTTCGCTCCCAGTTGAAGTTACCTGCTTCTGTCCAGTTGTCGCCGTCTGCACTGAGGCTTATCGCACCTGTCAGCAGAGTTCCGTTACCTGCGTCTGTACGGGGCAGGTATTGTAACCTTTCCAGATGACTCATGCTTCTGGTATCGATGATGATGTCGAAGGGAACAGCCTTCTGGCTCCATGCTGTGTGCCATACGCTTCCCTCGTCGAAGTCAAACAGATGTCCTATCTTTTGTCCGGGCTGGTTGGCACAGGTGGTACTGCCTCTCATCTCTCGGATGGCATGTTTCAGAGGGTCCTCTGTAGTGCAGGCCTGGATGTCTGTCCATCCAGAGATGCCTTGTGTGTTGACTGCTCTTACCTTGATGTCATAGTTGCTCTTGGGTTGCAGTCCATCCAGAGTATATTGTGTCTGCTGGATGGTGGAGTAGAGTTGTCCTTCGAAGAGAAGTTCGTAATAGTCTGCCCCTTCCACTTTCTCCCATGAGGGAGTGAGTGTGTAAGCTGTTATACCATCATCTATGAGATGGCATACGGGTTTCTGAAGCGCTCCTTCCTCCGCCATCAGGGGATGGGTGATGGTGTTAGTCACCTGCGTGGTGAGTGTAATATCGTTCTGTGTTACTTGTGTTTTGTCGATATTTACCATCAAGGTTGGTATCTTCCGGTAGATGTCCTCGTCCATGCCATAATAGTAGGAGTTGGGTGTGCTCTTCCACTCGTTGTAGTTCTCCACTTGTTTGAGTGCTACTTTTCGACCGCCCACCTTTGCCACAATCTTCTGAGGATTGAGCTGGGTGTAGATGCGAAGTTGTGTGACCTTTTCGGGAACGAAACCTTCGTAATCTCCCAGAGTCTTATGTATGGTCACGTTCAGTGTACCTTTCTTATCCATCAGTTGGGTGATGGTGGTATGCGTGGCTTTTCCGCACAGATAGGCATCTGTTCGTCCGTCGTCGTCATATTCTGTAAATGAGTTGGCACCCAGGGTAGGATAGATGTCGTAACATCTGAGAGTCTGGTCGATTTCTGCTGGAGTATTGGTGGGTGTATGCGTGGGAATGATGGCTCCCATGCGTATCAGTATGGGCAGTTTCCACAAGGGCGCAGCAAAATCGTTAATGATGCGACCTCCCTGATAGATTTCTCCTGTGAAGTAATCCATCCATTGGCCATGAGGGAGATAGATACCGTTCCGAATGTCATCGCCACCCTCATTCGCGCGTGTTTCCTTATATATAGGTGCCACGAGCACGTTGGGACCAAACATAAACTGATAGTCGGCACGCTTGCTGCGGGTGTAGTCGTTCTCTTCTTCCAGCATCATGCCCCTTATCATGGGTTTCCCGTCTACGGCTTCTCGTGCTATGCTATAGGCATAGGGCAGGAAGTGGCTCTTGAGTTTCAGGTAGTAGCGGTTGATGCTTGCTGCCGGTTCTCCCAGAGCCTGTGGATATTTTGGGTTGCTTCCCCATCCGTCCATGTTCAATTGCATGGGAGTGAAGGCTTTCCATTGGAAGTCTCTTACGTTGACCGGCATGTTTTTTCCTCCGAAGATGCCATCCATATCGCTTGTGATATTGGGTTGTCCTGAGAGTCCGCTGCCGATGTAGGTAGGGATGTGGAATCGGATGTATTCCCATTCACCGCCTGTCTGGTCTCCAGTCCAGATGGTGGCATATCGTTGTGTGCCTGCCCATCCATCCAGACTGATGATGAAGGGGCGTGCCTGTGCTCCATAGTAGGGCATGACCTGTGCCACATCGGCCACTCCGTTGAGTCCGAAACTGTATCCTGCTCCTACCCAAGCCACATCGGTCTTCAGCACTCTGACTCCGGCATCGCGAACCTCGCCCACGATGTCTCTCTGCAGCAGAGGTTCGATACCTTCCTTGGGATGCAGGTCGCTCTGAGTCCAGAGCCCAATCTCTACGCCGCGCTTACGTGCATAATCGCCAAATTCCTTGAGGTTTTGGATGTTGCCTTCCAAAGAGCCTGTCTGTCCGTATCCTGCTCCATATCCGTCGTTGGGCAGGAACCATCCCAGAGGGTAGTCGTTGTCCAGATAACGGTCAATGGCTGCTCTTGCGCTGAATTGGTAGTTGTTCTTTTCTCCGTTCAGACTCTCACGTATGCCTCCGTTGTCCTTCTGACTCTCGTTGTATTGTTTGCCGTCCTCATAGGTCATGAATCCATCTTTACCTGCTTCGGCTTCTTTCCAATAGTCACGGTTGTAGGCATTCAGGTGGCCCTGGTAGAATCCAAACTTGGGCAGAAGAACGGGATTGCCTGTCAGTTGATAGAAATCGTTGAGCAATGCAACAGCCCCATTGTCGATCATGAAGAAGACATCCAGGTAAGAAACGTCATGGCTCAGGATGGTCTCATCGGTCTTGCTCTTTCCGAAGTCATAGATACCGGGAGCGAAGGTATGCCACATGACGGCATATCCACGTGTGCTCCAGTAGAATGGAGTGGGGCTAGCTACTCCTCCGTCTACCCAGTTGTTGGTATTGCGTATGCCGATGGACTGGCCTTTGTGACTGAATCGTCCGTTCTGAACACCGCCACCATAGAACCAGTCGTTGGGACCTTGCTCCAAGGTTATGCTTACCTTGCTGCGTCCGAAGTTTGTGGGGGAGGTTTGGCGGATTATGTTCTGGCCGTTGCTTGTTACAAGCAGTTCTCCCTGTTGTCCCACAGAAATTTTCAGGTTGCCCACGCTGATGGTGTTGCCATCGATGGTCATGCCCTCCACCTTACGTCGTGGATTATCCACTAGGATTTGTGCAGGCGGATTGGCCTCTGGGTTGCGAATGATTCCCCCATCGGGGTCTTGGAATAAGCGGAAGATGTTTGGCCCGTAGAAATCGATATAGAGACTCTGTTGATTTTTCAACTGTACTTGCACGGTAGTTGCATTCATCCGCGTGAGTTGTTGTGCTGAGGTTGCCAGCGTGGCAGCCAGGAGCAAGGTGGAGATGAGAATCTTCTTCATAGTCTTGAATGTGTAGGTATGCGGGACAATTCCTTTTACGCGTGTGCCCGCGCGATACCATATTATATTATATATTGTTATTTAGGACTTCTTGTGAGTGCAAATATACAATGATTTGCTCTTTCCTGCAAATCCTTTTGAACTCGAATCGGTTAGACCGATTCAGGTTGG
>JBJFDX010000230.1:0-6999 GCA_051890235.1 Bacteroidaceae bacterium
TGGTGAGAACCTTCTTGCCCTTGATGACTGAGACTCCTCTGTGAGAGTCTGTCACGGGGATTCCATTGAGATCATATCTCTGATCTGACCATGGAGCTCTCCATTCTGTACCTGCAGGAGAGGATATAGCCGTGGGATCAATGGGAGTGAGATGCTCGGTGGCAAGACCCTCAAGATAGAATGCATTTATGCCGAAACTCAGTTTGCCCGACATATTGACGATAATACCCAAAGAGACTTGCTGCTCTTCCTCAAGTTCAAACTCCACTGAACCGGTACCGAGGGGAACCCAGGCAATGGCTTCCTCGGCACATGATGCATCACTCACCATCGTACTGCCGGCACACACCACAAGACGACTGTCGGTGTAATCGGTGCCATCACCAAAGGTGACACCAAAAACATATTTGCCTGCAGGGAGAGTGACTGGCTGCCAGAGCCGGTAGTCCTTCAGCACACTTGCAAATCCGCTCCAGGTGGTCTCGAACTGAATATCACCATGATGGTCTCTGTCGATATGTGCACCTGTGGTGATTCCACCAGACACCACAGCATTAGCATCCTTCCAACGTGAACGGATGGTGCCCATAGCCAGTTTAACGAAGCGGGTATTGTTGTTGGAATTGACAGTTCCCACAGCGGTGACAAAGGGATTCTTGTAGTTGGTGAGATACTTGGCAGAGCAATCTCCTGAGGTGGGCGAATCAAGGTCGAGTGTAAAGACTCCTTCTGCTGAACCCCATGCATCACCATCAGGACCGAATCCTATCCTGCGGGCATCATGGACTCCCGAACATCTGTCCTTCACATCACCGCCATTCTGATTGAAATCATAATAGAGAAGCAACTTCTCCTCTGCCTCTGCTGTTGCCACATCAGAGATGGGCACATTGGCATACTTGGCTATGGCATCTATGCTGAGGGCTGCATTCCACAGGCGAACCTCATCCATCTGACCCTTGAATCCCTCAGTCTCCGCTCCCACGATAATCTCTCCAAGGGCAGGCATACGGGTTGCCAAACGTGTGCCGGAGGTATTTACCAACTGGACATCCCTATAGAATTTCACTGCGCCATTGCTATAGGTAATCGCATAATGATGCCATTCACCTGGAACGATATAACCCTCGAGGGAGGTGGCCGTCTTCTCACCCAGAGTAATACTCAAAGCGCCACGATTGGAGACGGAGGTGGACAACTGAGCCGAGGCTGAAGAGAAGCATACACTTCCCTCATACGTCTGCGGGCGCATCCACCACTCCAGCGTGAGAGCCTGAAGTTCGTTATCAAACGGACAGGTGAGTGCCAGGCGCTCCGTACCATTGAAGTTGAGTGAAGATCCGGCATCAGCATTACCCACAATGAGAATCTTCTTTCGGGTGGAGGTATTGCTGCCCAGGGCATTGCCTACCGTCAAGCTTATGTCATAGATACCTGGAGCTGTGGGCACCACCATAGGAGAGGGTTGGTCAACGAGCAAAGCCCTGCTGCCATTGGAGAGCTGCCAACGCCATGAGGTGGGCGAATAGCGGCTGCAGTCCTTCAGTTCGATGGTGTCACCCTTGAGGATTGACAGATGAGAAACGTCGAACATGGCCATAGGAGCCGCTTCCTTAACAACAACCGTACGATGGGCTGTACTGGAACCATATCGGTTGGTGGCCGTGAGGGTAATCTCGAAGGTGCCCGTCTGGGGATAGAGTACGGTGGTATTGGTGGCCGTGCTCTGTTCTACCTCTGCGCCCGGCATGCTCCACAGATAAGAGCATCCCTCACCTACGGTACGGTTTACCAGACAGAAACGTTCGCCTGCAGGCAGTTCTGTTTCGGGAATCAGGATATCAGCCACAGGAGCCACACCCTCCTGAATATCGACAGTTGTCTCGGCCGTGAGGGTATCACCGCTGGCAAATATCGTGGTACAAGTGACAGGGAATGTGCCGGTCTCATCAAAGTACAGCACAGGTGCCACACCATGGCACTCCTTCTGCACAGAACCGGGAACGCTCCAGGTCCACTCTGTTGCACCCAGACTGCAATCTGCCTTTACCTTGACAGGCAAACCACACGTGTGAACGCCCTCCTCCACCACGATGGAAAGGTTGGGTGAAGAAGCAGTTCCGTTGAACGGGGCTTCTGATGTCTCGACAGTGGAGGTACCGCACCTCTGAATGCGTGCATGATGACCTCCAGCCCAATCGCGCAGGAGAGTTTCCCCATTGACCTCTATTCTGTCCATAGGCAGATACGCGATGAGGTCGGGGTAATCAGCAGGACGGGCTATGAGTGTACGCATATTGGCGCGGATATCAGCCTGAGTGCGAGCAGTCTTCCACACTCTCACATCATCCACACAACCATTCCACCAAGAATCGCTTCCTCCACGGCCAAAGGGAAGATTGCCGAATGCAGCCAAACCGGAATAGTTGTTACTTACAATCTTGCCTTTCTGTATTCCGTTAACATAAGCGGTCATCTGGTTGCCGTCAATCACGATGGCCACATGCATCCATACATTTGTACGGAAGACGCTTGCCACCTGCATACGGTCACCCGAGGAGGTATTCCATCCGGCATACAGTTTGCCCGAGGAATCGGTATGGAAGAGGAACCGTCCCCAGCCTGGTCCCACCTGCTGCAGATAATTGGTATTGGTGGTACACTTCATCCAGAATTCGATGGTGGCCTGAGAGAGATCCTCGGAGATGACAGAAGGAATGGTGAATCCTGACTGGCTCATATTCAAAATCTCATTGTCGCCATATACAGGCACACATACTGAAATACTGTTGGTGGGCTCCGATTCCTGCTTGTATTCACCCACCTGATAAACAGCCTTGACAGAGAAAGCATCCGTGGCCTCACCGGGGGTGAAGCATGTCTTGTCTGCAGGAAGAGTGGCCACACAGGTCTGTCCCTCATAGACGTTGTAACCCAGGAGTGTAAGACCAGAAGGTGAGGGTGCTTCCCACCAGAGGACTCCGTCGGCCATCTGAAGATTGGTGGGTGGATAGATCTGCTCGCCAGGTACCACACAGGTGATGATGGTGGTATTGCCAGCATTCTGAATCTCTACGTTCTGCTGGTCAAAAGGAATCTCCACGCCATGGATATCCGTCTCGTAATTCATGAATGAGGCCGACAGGATACGACCTTCACCTTGAGCTGTACCCTTGGTCTTCACCATGAAGAAATACTTGAGAGGCTTGGTTCGGTCAAAGCCAGCCGTGAGGTCGGTCAGGTCATATCCGAACTCCATGGGCTCATAATGTATGCCATCTGCCCACCTGCCCAGCATGGGCATGGCAGGATCAGGACTGATTTGTGCGCCATTGCCGGCATACTTGAAATGCTCGAAGTTGACGACCTTGTCGGGCTTGGTGGCTTCAAGGTCAGCAGAGACTCCTGCACAAAGCATCATCTCGCTGCGATGGCTATACTCCATGAGCAACTTGATGGTTCGCAAGGGACGATAATCCCTGCGGATGTAATAACTGCCGGGAGTCCATGCCATGGTGCTGGTTCCCACTGAATAACTGTACTTGTAAGGACAATAGATGAAACCCTTGTTCTCCCATCCGTCTCCCCAGGAGTTTGCTATAATCCAGGCTCCCACCTCATCTTCTTCCACTTCACCTATCACTCCATCCTCATCCAGGTCAAACTCGATGCGGTCGTCATATCCGCAGATAGTGACAGCATGATTATATGTATCACCCCACGTCTTGACGTATTTCATACCACTCACGCCAGCCGCCTTGTTTGCCTCTGTGGTAGGGATAGTGGCCCAAGTTCCATAAGCAGCCAAACCGATACCTACGATACCTCCCGAGTGCATGGTCTCATCACCACTGTGATTATAGAGCCATTCCTTCAGTTCTCTTCTTCCCTCGGGCGTATTTGTGGCACTCAGACTGAATGAACCTGCAGCCCTGTTCCACATGGCGCTATACCACTTGTCATATCCCTGCATCCATCCGAAGTCAGAATCGTCGCAGGTCTGGGCACCAAAGAGCCGGCTGTAGGTACGACCGCCATAAGTGGCCACCGAGGGAATACCATTGGCCATGGCCATCTCTTCCTTTCCGCTGTTGGAATAGGTCAGAAGCCAAGTGAAATGGGTGGGATACTGGTTCTCAGGCAGAGAAGCATCTAGGTCACGCCAGGCATCTATCTCATGAGTGAACATGTATCCTATGTTCTGGGCAGATCCACACGAACCGCCATCCTGATTGAAGATGGGAGGGAAGTACTTATCCTCGCCATTGTTGACAACAGGAGGCAGTTGTATCTGTGCCTCACGCCCCTCAGCACGTGCCTTGCGTCGAGCAGTATATTCGGCAGGTGGCGTTTGGGGAAGCTGATTGAGATCAAGATCAGGAAATATCTTCCTGTCCACTTTCACCTTCGTTCCATCGTGCAAGGTAACATCCTCCACTTGCGCCTTGATGCCAACCTGACATAATACAATAATTGTTAATAGGAAAAAAGCCCGTTTCATAATGTCTCCGTTTAGGTTTGAAGGTTATAATTTATCATTCTCTTATTGCAAAGTTACACTTTTACAATTACATACAAAGAATTTCGCCCGATTTTTCTTTCATCATGAACATGGAGTTTCCAACATTCCTAAAAAAAGGGAGCAGTACTTCTACGAAAAGGGGAAATGTAAAATATTTCGATTCTCCTCCACGATCCTCCACGATCCTGCTTCTGCTGCCTTTCTCAAGAGCCAACTTTGCCTTTGAACCCCGAAAAAAGCCCTATTTCAACTATAACGTTTGCGATGGCGGTTGCAAACGTTTGCACCGGCACTTTTAAACGTTTGCATCGCCCGTTGCAAACGTTATACTTGAAATGGGCAAATTCACCCGACTGACCAGGGAATTGTTCTCCCTACTCACCCGGAAGGAACCATGTCTAAACTTTTTACCACAGACACTTCCCATTTCGGGCTCAGCAGGAAAAAGAGAGAAGCACCCTGGGACGTGACTTTCGCCAGCCTGGGTGCTTCTCTATCAGTTTCTGACGGCACAGGCAAAAGGGTCTATGCCATCAGGATGGGATTATCAATCAAGTGACCAGTCCTCCTGAGTCTTACGGATGTAGGTCTTGTAACGACGCTTTGCAGCCTCCTTACATGCATCATACAACTCCTGAGCCTCCTGAGGTGCAGCCTTCTTGAGAGAGAGGAAACGAACCTCACCCTCAAGGTAATCCTGAAACTTGTCCCAGTTGGGCTCCTTGCTATCCAGCTGGAAAGGGTTCTTGCCCTCAGCAGCCAAAGCAGGATTGTTGCGCCACAGATGCCAGTAGCCACACTCTACAGCCTTTGCCTCCTCGGCCTGGCTCTTACCCATGCCGCCCTTAGCCTTCAGACCATGGTTGATACAGGGAGCATAACCGATGACGAGTGAAGGTCCATGCCAAGCCTCAGCCTCACGGAAGGCCTTCAGACACTGGCTCTGGTCGGCACCCATGGCCACCTGTGCCACATACACATTGCCGTAAGTGGCCTGCATCAGACCCAGATCCTTCTTGCCCACGCGCTTACCGTTAGCAGCGAACTGAGCAATGGCACCAATAGGAGTAGCCTTGGAAGCCTGACCACCGGTGTTGGAGTAAACCTCGGTATCGATAACAAAGATGTTGACATCCTCGCCAGAACCAATCACGTGGTCGAGACCACCATAACCGATATCGTAAGAAGCACCATCACCACCAATAATCCACTGGCTGCGCTTTACCAGGAAGTGCTCCATCTCCTTGAGCTGAGCACATACAGGGCAACCTGCTGCAGCACTGGCATCGATATGAGGAATCAGGGCAGCAGCGGCAGCCTTGGAACCCTCGGCATCATTCTGAGCATCAATCCAAGCCTGAGCAGCAGCCTTATACTCGGCGCTGACCTTATCGCTGGCAATCATCTTCTGAAGCAAAGTGGTGATACGGGCACGCATCTTCTTATTGGCAATAGCCATACCCAAACCGAACTCACAGAAGTCCTCAAACAGAGAGTTGGCCCATGCGGGACCCTGACCCTTGGCATTCTTGGTGTAAGGAGTGGAAGGTATAGAACCAGAATAGATGGAAGAGCAACCTGTAGCATTTGCCACAATCTCACGGTCACCAAAGAGCTGAGAGATGAGCTTCACATAAGGAGTCTCACCGCAACCGGCACAAGCACCGGAGAACTCAAAGAGAGGTTGTGCAAACTGGCTGTTCTTGGGGCTCTGCTTGATATCCACCAAATCCTGCTTGCTGGTCACCTGAGTGGTGAAGTACTTCCAGTCGGCAGCATTCTTCTGAGCCTCATCCGAGGAGTCGTCGTAAGACTTCATCACCAGAGCCTTGCCAGTCTTGGGATTGCCAGGACACACATCGGCACAGTTGCCACAGCCCAGACAGTCCTTATCATCGATACCCATCACGAAGTGCATACCCTTCATGGCTGCAGGAGCCTTCATCTCGATGCTGGGTCCATCGTAGCCCTTCAGCTCCTCGTCGGTCATCACGATAGGACGGATGGCTGCATGAGGACATACGAATGAGCACTTGTTACACTGGATACAGTTGTCGGCGGTCCATACAGGAACGAAGCCAGCCACACCACGCTTCTCATAAGCAGCAGTTCCCTGTTCCCAAGCGCCATCCTCGATACCCTTGTATGCAGATACGGGCAGGTCGGCACCATTCTGTGCATTGATGACACGCACCAGGTTGGTGATGTAAGCAGGCTCCTCACGTACGATAGCCTCATCCTCAGGCAGGTTGGCCCAAGCGGGATCTACAGCAAGAGTCTTGTACTCACCACCACGATCTACGGCAGCGAAGTTCATGTTGACCACATCCTCACCCTTCTTGCCATAAGACTTCACGATAGCCTTCTTCATCTGCTCAACGGCCAGTTCTACGGGTATCACCTCGGTGATACGGAAGAAGGCACTCTGCAGAATGGTATTGGTACGGTTGCCCAAACCAATCTCCTGAGCAATCTTG
>JBJFDX010000231.1:0-6994 GCA_051890235.1 Bacteroidaceae bacterium
AAGGAAATCCTGCCACGATTGTAGAGATTAAACGGAAATAAGCTTCTGTGTTTGTAGGCAAATTTGTAACTTTGCGCTATGAGAGTACCCGAGGGGCTCGGAAAGACAGCCTATAGGGACACATTGGACATTTTCCAGACAGAAGAATCGAATAACTATATACATATCAAACAAAAACAGTAATGGTGGACTTAATGAAAAGATGTGGGCTGCTGGCAGCATTCCTGATGGGTTGTGTTGTCGTAGAAGCTCAGAGCCTTACGCAGTACGTAGACCCGATGATTGGAACAGGCGATCATGGACATGTGTTTGTGGGTGCTAATGTTCCATTTGGTATGGTGAATGCCGGACCTACCCAATTGGAACAGGGATGGGACTGGTGTTCAGGCTATCATGTGACAGGTAAGAAGATTATCGGATTTGGTCAGATGCACTTGAGCGGAACAGGTTGCGGTGACCTGGGAGACATTTCCCTTATGCCCACTTATGGTGATGTGGAGTTGTCCCGAGAAGGTCTGGCCAGTGAGTATAGCCATGCCAACGAACTTGCGGTTCCTGGTTATTATCGGGTGTTGCTGGATCGTTTCGGAATACAGGCTGAGATGACAGCCACCAAGCGTGTGGCTCTTTACTGCTTTACTTATCCCAAGGGAAGCAACAACGCCAGAATTGTCATTGACTTGGAAAATACCGTAGGCGATAATACCTGGGAGGCGCGCGTGGCTCCCTTGGATGAATACACGCTGGTGGGTTATCGCAGAAGCCGCGGTTGGGCAAGTGACCAGAGTGTGTATTTCTGCATCCGCTTCAATCGCCCTATGCATAATTGGTACTCCAAGGACCTGAATGCACATTATGGTGAAGCCACATTCGAACTGTCTCCTGGTGATCAGGTGATGGCCAAGGTGGCGCTTTCGCCAACCAGCGAAGCCAATGCTATCATGAACATGAATCAGGAGATGCCTGGCAACTTTGATTTCAAGGCTGTGGCTCAGGCTGCAAATGAGGCTTGGGAGACTCAGTTGGCACGTGTTAAGGCTACATTCCGCACCGAGCGCGAGCGTCGAATATTCTATACAGCCATGTATCACTTCATGGTTGCTCCACAGATATGGTGTGATGTGACTGGTGATTATATGGGTGCCGATTTCAAGGTGTATCGTGGTGCCGATTATGAGACTCTCACCACATGGAGCTTGTGGGATACCTATCGCGCAGCCCATCCGTTGGCTACCATTATCATGCCCGACCGAATGGCAGATTATGCCAAAACCATGATGGCTATCTATCGTGAGCATGGCGAACTGCCCATGTGGCATCTGGTGAGCAACGAGACTTACTGTATGGTGGGCGAACCGGGTATTCCTGTATTGGCTGACATGATTCTCAAGGGCGAGTGCGGAGATATTGACCCAGAGGAGGCTTTCGAGGCCATGAAGGCAAGCCTTCTTCCCACAGAGTATGCCAAGGTAAAGCGATTGCCCCTGCGTGGCAAGGACTATCTGGCCGACCTCGGTTATCTGCCTTATGATGGACGTGAGGGAGAGACGGTGGCTAAGAATCTGGAGTACTATCTGGCCAGTTGGTCTGTGGCTCAGGTGGCTGGTAAGCTGGGACACAAGGAGGACAGTATCCGCTTCTATAACCTCAGTCAGAACTACCATAAGTTGTGGGATAAGCGTGTCAAGTGTATGCGTGCTCTGGACAGCAAGGGTAACCTCAGGCCTTTGCCCGAGGATTTCAATCCTCAGTTCCAGACCAAAGATTACACAGAGGGTAATCCCTGGCAATATGCTTTCCTGGTTCCTCATGACGTAAACGGACTGGCAGAACTGATGGGCGGTAAGGCTGCTCTCGATGCTCATCTTGATGCTCTGCTCAATGCCCCAAGTGATTTGGGAGACAATCACAATCCCGATATCTCGGGACTTATCGGACAGTATGCACATGGCAATGAGCCCAGCCATCATGTGCTCTATATGTACAATTATGTCGATCAGCCCCGCAAGACACAGAAGCGTGTGCGTCAGGTAATGGATGAGCTCTATACCGACCAGCCTGCAGGATTGTGTGGCAACGAGGATGTCGGTCAGATGTCGGCCTGGTACATCATGTCGGCCCTTGGCCTGTATCAGGTGGAGCCATGTGGCGGTGTTTATCAGTTGGGTTCTCCCATCGTTGAGGAGGCTGTTATTCCACTGCCTGGTGACAAGACCTTTACCATTCGTACTCATGGTGGTTCGGATAAGGCTATCTATGTCAAGAAGTATGTGCTGAACGGAAAGCCCATCAAGGGAAACACCATCCTGCATAGTCAAATCATGGCAGGAGGTACCCTGGACGTGTATATGACAGCGAAATAAGAAATAACCATATCCATAATTAATATATAAACGTAATAGAAATATGAAACGTGTATTGATGGGCATTATGCTGGCAGCACCTGTTGCCGCTATTGCCGCACCATCTACTGAGATTCCTGCGTATGCTTCTGCCAAGAAGGAGCATGTGGCAGTACAGAGTACATTCAAGTGTATGCGTCCCGAGGAGAAGGATCGTCTTTTCCGTAGTGATGCAGTGGAGAAGCAGATTCTGGCCCTGAAGGATAAACTTACGGCCATCGATCCTAAACTCTATTGGATGTTTGCCAATTGTTTCCCTAACACTCTGGATACCACCGTCCACTATAGTAATGCCGATGGCGAAGATGACACTTTTGTTTACACAGGAGACATTCATGCCATGTGGTTGCGAGATAGTGGAGCTCAGGTATGGCCCTATCTTCGTTATGTGAATCAGGACGAACCTCTGCGTCATCTCATTCGTGGCGTTATTCGCCGCCAGTTTGCATGCATCTTGATAGACCCCTATGCCAATGCCTTCAATATGGGCCCTATAGGTGGTGAGTGGCAGACCGACGAGACGGACATGAAGATGGAACTCCATGAGCGTAAGTACGAGATAGACTCTCTCTGTTATCCTCTCCGTCTTGCTTATGAGTATTGGATGCGTACGGGTGATACAAGCATCTTTGGTGCCAAGTGGATAGAGGTGGTACAGTCCATCCTTACCACTTTCCGTGACCAGCAGAACTGGAACGGAGTGAAGACCAACTATCATTTCCGTCGTGAGACACGTGCTTTGCATGATACCCGAAGCAATGCCGGTTATGGTCATCCTGGTAAGGCATGCGGTCTTATTGCCAGTGCTTTCCGCCCTTCGGATGACAGTACCATCTTCCCCTTCCTCATTCCCAGTAACTTCTTTGCCGTAAGTGTGCTTCGCAAGGCTGCCACCATCCTGCGTCAGGTAAACAATGAGATGGTGCTTGCCGGAGAGTGTGAGCAACTTGCAAGCCAGGTGGAACTGGCTCTGAAGGAGTATGCTGTGGTGGAGCACCCCAAGTATGGCAAAATATATGCTTTTGAGGTGGATGGCTTCGGAAGTGCTCTCCTGATGGATGATGCCAATGCTCCCAGTCTGTTGTGCCTGCCTTATCTGACCGATGTGGATATCGATGACCCCATCTATCAGAACACCCGCCGATTTGTGTGGAGCGAGGATAATCCTTATTTCTTCCGTGGTAAGGCAGGCGAAGGTATCGGCGGACCTCATTGCGGTCTTGACAAACCTTGGCCAATGAGTATCGTCATGAAGGCTTTCACAACCAACGATAGGGCAGAGAAGGAATGGTGTGTCCAGCAGATTCTGAAAACAGATGCTGGTACCGGATTCATGCATGAGTCCTTCAATAAGGATGATGCTGCCGACTTCACCCGCTCGTGGTTTGCCTGGGCGAACACCCTGTTTGGTGAGTTAATAGTAGATATGTATGCAGATAATTAAGAAAATCATGATGCGGGGAGCCTTTTGTGCGGGGCTCCTCGCTTTATTCCTCTCTTCCTGTAGTCCTGTCGACAGGCAGGAGCAGGAGGATGCACTCTCTTTCCTGTATCAGTACATGCCTTTACCTGATAGCGTCGATTATCCCCGGGATTATTGGGAACGGTGCGTCGAGGCTACTTTGCAGGCTCGGCATGAGATGCCTTGGGGCATGAGCGTGCCAGAACGCGAGTGGAAGCATTTTGTTCTTCCCGTACGTGTAAATAACGAAAACTTGGATGATGCACGTGTAGTGCTTTTCCATGAACTGAAGGATAGGGTGAAGGGACTGAGCATGTATGATGCTGTGCTCGAGGTCAATCATTGGTGCCACGAACATGTTACCTATCAGCCTTCCGATGCCCGTACCAGTGCACCTTTGACCACCATGGCATCTGCCATCGGACGATGTGGTGAGGAAAGCACATTCTGCGTGGCAGCCCTTCGCTCGGTAGGTATTCCTGCCCGACAGGTTTATACACCCCGATGGGCACATACCGATGACAATCATGCCTGGGTGGAGGCTTGGGTGGATGGTAAATGGCATTTCCTTGGTGCATGCGAACCGGAACCGGTGCTCGACCTTGGGTGGTTCAATGCTCCCGCTGCCAGAGCCATGCTTATGCATACGCGCGTCTTCGGTCTTTATGATGGTCCCGAGCAGGTAGTGCGTCAGACGGCCTGCTACACAGAGATCAACGTTACGTCAAATTATACCGATGTATCCACTTTGGTGGCTAAGGTGACTGATGTTGAGGGGAAACCTGTTGAGCAGGCATCAGTATCCTTCCGATTATATAATTATGCAGAACTTTATCCCATAGCCACATTCCCAAGTGATTCTGAGGGATGTGCTTCACTCACCTGTGGACGCGGAGACCTGATTGTATGGGCTGCTTCTGAAGGAAGGTTCGGTTTCAGTAAGGCAAGCGTAGGTCAGCAGGATACAATTCTTGTAGTGCTTGATAAGGATGCATCCTATACAGGTGAACTCGACTTCGACCTTATCCCTCCCCCAGAGCGTGAGAATAAACCCAAGATAACGCCTTCACAGCAGAGGGCCAATAAGATGCGTCTGGCTCAGGAGGATAGCATTCGAAATGCTTATATGGCAGAGGCCTTTGCTCATGACAGTTCCGATTGCTTGATGGTCAAGGCACGTGCCAATCATCAGGTACTGGCAGATTTCCTGAAGTCACAGGCTGATGCAGATGAGGGTCGACGGCTCCTGGGAACTCTGAGTGACAAGGACCTGCGTGATGTGACTCCTGAGGTGTTGTCCGATCATTTCAGTCACCTCACCATGCAGAGTGACAGTTTGTGGCTTGAGAATGTGGCTTCTCCCAGGGTGAGCAACGAGATGCTTACTCCATGGCGGTCTGCTCTGGCTCATGTGTTCTCTGGAAAATCTGCATCCGAGATTGTTCGTTGGGCACAGGATAGCATCCGTGTGGATGATACCCGTAACCCCATGCGTCTTTGCATGAGTCCGGTGGGTGTTTATCGTCATCGGGTAACAGACAGGCATAGCCGCGATATCTTCTTTGTTTGTGCGGCTCGTAGCGCGGGCATTCCTGCTCGCATTAACTCAGTTACTGGTCAACTGCAGTGGGCCGATGCAGAGGGCGTATGGAATGAAGTGAACTTCGAAGGGCTGTCTGATGAGGCTCCTGTTCAGAGTGTGTTGCGCTTGACCTATACTGATACTGATGTCAAGGAGGATCCTGCTTACTATACTCATTTCACCTTGTCGCATATCACAGAAGGAACACCCCGATTGCAGGAGTTTGAGGAGGGAAGTGCAACCTGGTCCAACACTTTCTCACAAGGTACTCAGATGCAGGCAGGACAATACCTGATGGTTAGTGGAACACGATTGGCAACAGGAGGCGTGTTGGCTCACCTCTCTTTCTTTGGTCTGCCCAAGGGCGGTTTATCCACACAGAATCTGCATCTGCGCTGGAGTGAGGACCGTCTCTCGGTCATTTCTTCATTCAATTGCGAGTTGGGCTTTACCACGCCCAGTGGGAAACATAAGTCGATTCTTGAGGTTGTGGGTCGTGGCTATTTTGTGCTGGGGTTGATAACGAGCAACCATGAACCCTCTGCTCATGTGTTGCGCGACATGTGTGATAACAACATTTATCTGTGCCGATGGAATAGACCTTATCTGTTGCTCTTCCCTTCGCGCGAGGAATATGATCGATTCCGTAGAAAGGACTATGATGAATTACCCGATAATGTGCTCTTCGGAATAGCAGACCCCGAGACGGTCAAGGCAATGCAGATAGAGGAACTCGCGCATGGCTCCACGGAGTTACCTATATTCATGATGTGTGACACCTTCAATCGTGTGGTGTGGTATAGCCAGGGTTATCACATTAATATGAGTCAGCAGATTATGGATGTCATCATGAAGTTGATGGGCTTGATGTAAATTCTTCCGTCTCAGTTGTTCTTCTGAGGTTGGGAATCGGAAATAGTAAGGGGCGGCATCTGTCAATGTCGCCCCTTGAATGTATGGATGAGTATTAACAAAGGACTTGCTACCTATATCAACAAAAGAAAAGCCTTGAATTATCTGCACCACTCCGACAGAAGTATATCGGAAGCCCTCAGCAATCCAAGACTTGATTCTGCCACAAAGGTAATAGAAAACTTTGAGAACCCAAGCATTGAAGAAGAAAAATCTTCGGGAAACGACATTTTCTCCCGGGCAAGCAATTTTCCCCTCAAACGTTTGCAGGAGCGGTTGCAAACGTTTGCGACCGGGGTTTCAAACGTTTGCGACCGAGGGTGCAAACGTTATACTGAAAAACGCCTGTTTTCTACCCTGAAAAAAACTTTCAATGGTGAAAGGGGTAACGTGGTGTACGAACAAGCACCCATAGAGGATACCCTTGCCGACCTGTTTGACGGTGCTCTTGAGCAGGACGAGATTGACGCATTCGTGGATGCGAACATCTCAAGCGCGGAGAAGGATGTGGAGAAGAAGCGGAAGCAGAAGCCTGCCATGCTCACCGACAAGGAGAAATACCTTGCAGAAAAAACTAAATGGCAGAACGAGCTCGCAGAGGCCGAGCGTAAGCTGGAGTACTGGAACAATGTCAAG
>JBJFDX010000232.1:0-1942 GCA_051890235.1 Bacteroidaceae bacterium
CGACAGGAATATCCCATCATATGGGTATTCTTAGCCTGATAGGGTGCCATGATTACTTGATTTTGATCTACTCTGAGAGGAGTATAGAACTGGCTGTCATGAGCAGCCACAGGATTCTGTGACATAGGATGCAGTTGATTGAGCATACGGCATACCTGATTAGTCTCCAGCGGGCCATAATAGAGAGCCCTTTGAGCATACCCACTCAAAGAACGCAAATGTTCAAGTACGCCACTGGCCCCAAGTTGTCTCATCTGCTCTGCATCCAAAGCATCTGTGAGCACATTACGCGGGCCATAGATACCATATAGAGATAAAGCGTGGAAACAGGATTTCTGGTTTACCTTGCTGTCTGAACGCTGCTTGAGAATATCATTCACCACCTGTGCATAGACATTACTGTCTGGCTGCGCTGTAGCTATCCAATCCTCAGCCAATCGCAAAGCCTCCTCCATATTCTCTGCAAGACCGGAAATGGACAGACGGGTGCGTCCGTCACCCATACTAAGTGAAACATCACAGGCAAGTGCATATAAGCGTGACTGCAGTTCTGCGGCACTCAGGGAATCGGTTCCCAGATAAGGCATATATTGTTCGGCAACAGCCAATGCCGGATCCTCTTTCGTTCCACGCTCTATGACAAAAGTAAGACTGAAAAGACGACTGGATACATCTCTATGCGAAATGAGTTCGTTACCGCCTGTGAGTTTACCCGTCTGAACCTCGCGACTGAAATCCACAAAGACAGGTTCCACATCAGCCACAGGCATCTTGAGTACAGAATCCACAAAATGGCTGGACTGATCACGATTAGTCTCTATGGGTGATATCTTCGGCTTATCAATCTTCTGTGCTGATGTATCGACGCCCTGCCTCTTATAGACACATCCGTAGCCTTCCGTTAGCAGGCGTCGAACGCAATCCACCACAGTCTTTTTGGTCAAGGTATCAAGCCTTTGCATCTCACCCACAGCATCACTCCAGGATTGCCCTGAGACAAAAGCATCCACAAAACGACTCGCACGCATCTCATTGCTCTGCATATCCTCCAGCTGACGACGTTTCATATTATTGAGGATTGCCTTGAGCAAAGACTCATCCCACTCTCCACCAGCAAGAAGACGCACCTGCTCAAGCATCAAGTCACGGACCTCCTCCAGTGATTGTCCTTCCTTGGGCCAACCGATTGCCCATAAGGCACTCTGATCTGTCATTCCATCACTAAAAGTCACTGCCTGCATAACCTGCTGGGCATTATTGAGGTTTTGGTCAAAGAGGCCACACTTACCATTGGAGAGTATTTGCTTGGCAACCTCTATGATACCATATTGAGGATCTGCCTTAGCCGGGAGCCTCCAGCCAAGTGCCACCTTAGGAGACTCCATACCAACAACATCCACATATACAGGAGCCTCAAGGGGTTTCTCCTGTGGGAATGTGCGCTTTGGCAAGCTATCGGATGGCTGCCAGTCACCGAAATATTTCTCGATGACGCGTATCGTCTCGTCTGGATCAAGGTCTCCACTCATGCAGATGGCAACATTGTTGGGCACATACCATTCACGATAGTACTGCATGACGTTGCGCAACGATGGATTCTTCAGGTGTTGCTGAGTGCCAATAGTGGTCTGGGTGCCATAAGGATGATGTGGGAAGAGAATGGCATAAAGTGCGTTATTCATCTTCTCGAAATCATTAGTGAGGCTCATATTGAATTCCTCATATACAGCCTCCAGTTCGGTATGAAAACCACGGATAACCATGTTACGAAAGCGCTCAGACTGTACCATAGCCCAAGGCTCCAATGCATGGCAGGGAATATTTTCCTGATAACAAGTAACATCCGTACTCGTGTAAGCATTGGAGCCCGTGGATCCTATTCCTGCCATCATCTTGTCATACTCATTGGCAATGGCAAACTTACTGGCCTCATAACTGAAGC
>JBJFDX010000233.1:0-1930 GCA_051890235.1 Bacteroidaceae bacterium
CTTCAACATGTTGCCTCTTGCTGCACGTTACAGTACCGACGGTACCGATGCCTTGGCACAGAATGGTTATCGTACCTCCTATGAGTTGCGCGACCAGTTCGTAAACGGTAACCCCGTGGCACGTGCCATGAAGGCATGGTGGAAGCAGAAGCAGTACAACCTGACTCCTCAGTTCAGCGTTGAGTACAAGCTTCTCGGTAAGGAAGATGACCAGCATCGCTTGAATTATGTGGGTGACGTGCAGATGAATATCTACAACACCAGTGACGACAAGTATTGTCCCAGCGAACTCAAGCCCATGGATTGGGTATGGGGTGGTGACAATGCTGCCAAACTGACTGCCAACGAGCGTAACTATGTGAGCAACGACGAGTTCAAGTCTCTGGAGTTCACCACTCGTCATGACTTGCGTTACTATTCAGCATTCAAGAACCGTGACCACAGCCTGAGTGCCTTGGTTCGTTTCGAGATGTACACAGGTAGCAGCAGTACGCAGAATCTGGGTTTGTGGAACGTACCCAATGGCATTACCGATCCCACCGTGGTGGCTCTGCTCCGCAGTGCAAGTGCAGGCAACAGCGAATGGAGAAGCCACAGCTTCTATGAGCAGATTCACTACGCTTACAAAGGTAAGTACAGCCTCGATGCCACTCTGCGTACTGACGGAAGCACAGCATTCGGTGCAGGTCACAAGTATGGTACCTTCCCCTCTGTCGGTGCTCGTTGGAACATCAGCGATGAGAAGTTCATGAACTGGAGTGACAAGTGGTTGAGCATGCTCGCCTTCCGTCCCACATGGGGTGTTACCGGTAACACAGGTGGCGGCACTTCTGACCAGTACAACAAGTATTCTTCTCAGGGTTATTATGCTGGCCATCAGGTAATCAAGCCCGAGAACCTCTCCCTTACTCAGTTGAAGTGGGAGAAGACCAAGCAGTGGAACTTAGGTTTCAACTTGGGTCTGTTGCAGGATATGCTCAACTTCGAACTCGAGGTTTATAACAAGAAGACCACCGACCTTCTGATGAACAACCTCCGTATTGCCAGTGCCAATGGTTTTAGCAATTTGGCAAAGGCCAATGTAGGTGTTCTCCGCAACAAGGGTTGGGAGTTGAATGCTTACACAGGTAAGTTTGCCCGCGTGGGTAAGTTCTCTATGAAGATTCGTGGTAACATTGCTCAGAACTTCAATGAGGTGGAGGAGATGGATCCTCTGATTCTGGAAGCTCTGAACGGTGCTGAGACATATCAGCCCAAGAACCTTGCTTACAACAACCGTGTACAGGTAGGTAACGCTCTGGGTTCCATCTACGGTCTCCGTTACAAGGGTGTTTATCGCTATGACTATGACCACAATGGTTACACCACAGCATCCATCAGTTCTTACGGTTATGCCGAGGTGGACAACTCTGGTTATGATGCACAGGGCAATCCCATCAATACCGCCGCTGCCGCTCAGCGCCGTGGTGAGAACTTCACCTGTCCTATTGCTTATGATGCCGATGGTAACATGCTGACTGATGCCAAGGGTATTCCTCTGCCCATGTACTATTGCTACAACGAGGGTAACCGCAAGCAGTTCCAGGGTGGTGATGCCATCTATGAGGATATCAACCATGACGGACAGATTGACCGCTATGATATGGTATATCTCGGCAACTCCAATCCTAAGTGTAACGGTGGTTTCGGTTTCACCTTGTATTATGGTAAGTTCTCTCTGAATACAGGTTTCAACTTCCGTATGGGTAACAAGATTATCAACCTGGCTCGTGCAAACTATGAGAGCATGCGTTCAAATACCAACCAGAGTTTTGCCACCACATGGCGCTGGCGTAAGAATGGTGATATCACCACCATTCCTCGTGCTCTGACTAATGTCAACGGTTACGAGAGTTGGAACTCTCTGCCCAGTGACCGTTACGTGGAGAAT
>JBJFDX010000234.1:0-6947 GCA_051890235.1 Bacteroidaceae bacterium
GCTTTTCCGGTACATCTGTTGAAAAACATCAGAACTCTAATGACCGATTTCCTCTATAAATAGCTTTTTTATTCTATTGGCGTAAGAGCAGGTTTTATATATGTTTGGGTGAAACAAGAAACTGGGCATGCTTTACTTTCGGTAAGGCATGCCCAGTTTCTGTTTTGTCTTATTTAGTTCCGGCGGGAGGACTTATGTTGTCCGTTAGTTGGCGTTTTGGAATTCGTCCAGGAATCGTACGTCGTTTTCGCTGAACATTCGCAAATCCTTTACCTGATACTTGAGGTTGGTGATTCGCTCGATTCCCATTCCAAAGGCATAGCCTGTGTAAATGCTGCTGTCTATGCCGTTGGCTTCCAGAACAGCGGGGTCCACCATACCACATCCCAGAATCTCTACCCATCCAGTATGCTTGCAGAAGGAGCATCCCTCACCTCCACAGATGTTACAGCTGATGTCCATCTCGGCACTTGGCTCGGTGAAGGGGAAATAACTGGGGCGAAGGCGTATCTTCGTGTCGGCTCCAAACATCTCCTGTGCAAAGAGCAGGAGTACCTGCTTGAGGTCCTTGAAGGAGACGTTCTTGTCCACATAGAGACCCTCTACCTGATGGAAGAAGCAATGGGCGCGGGCTGATATGGCCTCGTTGCGGTATACTCTGCCTGGACAGATGATGCGGATGGGTGGCTGAGTCTTCTCCATTACTCGCGCCTGCACGCTGCTGGTGTGTGAGCGCAGGATGATGTCGGGATGTGCTTCTACAAAGAAGGTGTCCTGCATGTCACGTGCGGGATGATCATCGGCAAAGTTCATGCTGCTGTACACATGCCAATCGTCCTCCACCTCAGGACCTTCTGCCAGGGTGAACCCCAGTCGGCTGAAGATATCTACAATCTCGTTTTTCACGATGGTGAGGGGATGGCGCGTGCCCAGAGGGATGGGGTAGGGAGTGCGCGTGAGATCGATTTGCACACCCGAAGCCTCTTCGGTGGCAGCGCTACTCTTGAGCGCATTTATCTTGTCGAGAGCGGCATTCTTGAGTTCGTTGAGTTTCATGCCTATCTCTTTCTTCGTCTCGGCTGGCACGTTGCGGAAGTCAGCCATCAGGGCCGAGATTTCGCCTTTCTTGCTCAGATACTTGATTCGTAATGCTTCTACCTCCTCGCTGCTGTGTGCCTGCAGAGTGGAGATTTCGGCCATCATTTTCTGTATTTTCTCTATCATTGTGTTGATGTAATATTTTGCTGTCCTTGGTGAACTCAACTGCATAGATAGCAGTCTTGTATTACCCACCAATCAACGATGTTATGCTATTTCTTTGCAAAGGTACATCTTTCTTCAGGAAAACAGGACTCGATATGGAAAAATAAGCGTACTTTTGCCAAGTTTATCAAGCGGACATTTCTGTATGATGAAAAAATTAGGGGTTTGCTTGCTGCTTGTCGTGCTTTTGGCCACCTCGTGCAGGAGGAGCAAGATGGGTGGTGAGACGGACTTGAAAGACAGCACATGGATGGTTGATACCCTGACGTCGGACTGCATGACTGATGTCGAAGAAGAGATGGATGAAGCTGTGGATGAGAACCGGGTGGATGGCTCATTTGATGACTTTATATTTACCTTTACCCGATTGCCTTATCTGCAGGCTCAGCGCATCAACATCCCTCTGCCCTTTATTAATGTAGACGGAGAGGTGGAGGATGTCACGGACATGAGCACCATTGGTGATTTTGACTTCCTCAAAGGCGATTATTACACGGTTCTCTATGGGTCGATGCGCGAGTTGGAAGCTTATCATGATGAGTCGGATACTCTGGTGAGAGTGGATCGTGTGGACCTCAATGAGCAATACGTGCGAACCTATACCTTTGAACAGCAGAAAGGCAAATGGCGGTTGACGCGCATGAGTGACCGCAGGTTTGCCAACGATGTGCTCTCGGAGTTTTATCAGTTTTACTCAAAGTTCTCCTCTGATAGTGCTTATCAGGCACGCTGTTTGGCGCCAATGCTGCAGGTGTGTATTCATGACACCGAAGATGAACTCAGCATCATCGAGGGTACCATAGATGCCAGCCAGTGGGTAAGTTTCTGTCCCGAGGTTCCTTCCGGCATTATTTCTAATATCCGATACGCCCAACATTACACTCCTCAGGGTATGGTCATGCAAAAGTGCGGCATGGGCACGGGATTGCAGGAGGTATTCACTTTTTCCAATGAAGGAAATGGTTGGCGTCTGAAGAGTTATGAGGATTAACCTCAGCCTTGTCATAACCATCTATCATATCTATATATAAGGACATGCAGATATTTCAAGACGTATCACTTCTTCCCTATAATACTTTCGGCATAGATGCACGTGCCCACATTCTAGTATCCTATGAGAATGCAGGGGAACTCTGTTCGGCCTTGCAGATGTATCGCGACTCGTATGCCGATATACCCTTGTTGCACATCGGTTCGGGCAGTAATCTGCTCTTCCTCGAAGATTTCCCAGGCATGATTCTTCTGTCCAGGATAAGTGGTGTGGAGGAATTGGAGAGTCAGGGCGATGATGTGCTGGTGCGTGTGGGAGCAGGCATGCTGCATGACGAATGGGTGAGCACGGCTATTGCAAATGGATGGTATGGACTGGAGAATCTCTCCCTTATCCCCGGACAGGTGGGAGCCTCTGCTGTTCAGAACATAGGGGCCTATGGCGTGGAGATAAAGGATGTCATAGAGTGTGTGGAGGGAATAAATCTGCATACGGGAGAGTCGTGCCGATGGAGCAAGGACCAATGTCGGTATGGATATCGTACGAGTATTTTCAAGACAGATCTGCGTGGACAGTATGCCATTACTCATGTCACCTTTCGCCTGCATCACACCTTTCGCCCACATCTCGATTACGGAGCCTTGCGTTCTATCCTTGACGCTCAGTCAGTATGTGCCGGGGATGTTACCCCCGAACAGTTGCGTCAGGTCATCATCCAGATACGCAAGGAGAAGTTGCCAGACCCGGAGATACAAGGCAATGCGGGCAGTTTCTTTATGAATCCCGTGATTGGCAGGGATGAGTGGATTAAGTTAAACCAGGATTTTCCTCAGGCTCCTCATTACGAGGTAGATGACGCTCATGTGAAAGTTCCTGCAGGATGGCTCATAGAGCAGGCAGGATGGAAGGGTCGCTCCCTGGGTAAGGCTGCCGTACATGATAGGCAGGCCCTCGTGCTGGTCAACCGTGGGGGGGCCACAGGTGCCGACATCCTGACCTTATGCCAGACTATACGGCAGGATGTACGTAGACTCTTTGGCATCGATTTGCATCCGGAGGTGAATTTTATAGGAGGTGGAGAGGTATGAAGATTACGTTTCTTGGTACGGGCACCAGTTGTGGAGTGCCACGTATAGGATGCGATTGCGAGGTATGTACGAGTCGGGACCCTCGTGATACGCGTTTGCGTTGCTCAGCACTCATTCAGCAGTCCGATACCAACATTCTGATTGATTGTGGCCCTGACTTCCGTCAGCAGATGCTTCGTGCTCATTTCCGCTCTCCCATCCATGCTGCGTTCATCACTCACGAGCATTACGACCATGTGGGAGGGATAGATGACCTGAGGCCCTTCAGTTATCTGCAGGATGTACCTCTGTATGCCGATGCCTATGCAGCACAACATCTGCGTGAGCGCTTACCTTATTGCTTGGTTCGCAATCAGTATCCAGGTATACCCCAGCTAAGGTTGCATGTCATGAATCCTGGGGACAGGGTGGATGTGAATGGGGTACCTGTAACGGCTCTGAAGGTCATGCATGGAGAATTGCCTATCTTGGGCTATCGTGTGGGGGACATAGCTTATATTACAGACATGACCAGTATGCCTTCTGAATACATGCCTTTCTTGCAGGGAATCCGTTTATTGGTGGTAAATGCTCTTCGTCATATTCCCCATCCAACACATCAGTCTCTTGAACAGGCTATTGCCTTCAGTCGCTCCATTCCCGGCGATTTCCCCACCTGGTTTATTCATATGGCTGATCAGATAGGCCTGCATGCTGAGCAAGAAGCTCTTTTGCCTCCAGGCTTCCATCTTGCCTATGATGGTCTGGAACTGGAAGTATAAAACCACCCTCCAAACATACGGGCCTCCGTATAGCTTTACCGCTTAAGAGACCAGATGTCTGGAGGGTAGCATGAATGGCTGTTCCTTAGAACATTTTGTCAGGATACTGGCCCAGCTCGTGGAGAGCAGCCAACTTAGCCACTACCTCGGGACGATCCTCGGGATAAGTAACGCCAAACCATTTGCTTGTGGTATCCAATACTTCACAAGTGGCTTTGCCCTGTTTGATGAGGGTGTCAACCATCAAAGGAATGAAGAACTCACTCTTGAGGTTGGCCTGGTTCTTGGGATCGGAAAGGAACTCACGGAAGTAAGCCTTGCTGTGTGCAAAATAGTCGGGAGTGAAGCCCCAGAAGTTCATACTTACAGGTGTGGTGTCGGGAATGCTTACCCACTGGTCATTCTCGTCCAGATACTGAACGGTATCACCATGACGCTCAATCTTGGTACGCTCCACTACGCTTGTGAGCAGGTGACTCTTCTCGTCATTCTCACACACACCACGACTTACGGTACCGCTCTCAGAGAGGGTGTTGCCCACGCGGAACCCTACCATGGCATATTTGCCTGTACTTCCTTCTGGCAGTTCAGCCAGGAACTTACCCATCACGCGGAATGCGTCACGGTCATAGAAATCGTCACAGTTGAGGACTGCGAAAGGCTCCTTGATAACGTCTTCGCCCATCAGCACGGCGTGGTTGGTACCCCAGGGCTTGGTGCGTCCCTCGGGAACGGTAAATCCTTCGGGTAATGCATCCAGACTCTGGAAACAAAGTTCGCAGGGAACGTGACCCTCATATTTGCTCAGAATCTGCTCACGGAACTGCTGCTCAAAGTCACGTCTGATGACCCAAACAATCTTTCCGAATCCAGCCTGAATGGCATCATAGATGCTATAGTCCATGATGCTCTGGCCCTGTGGACCCAGTGTGTCCAACTGCTTGAGACCGCCATAGCGGCTCCCCATACCTGCTGCCAGCAGGAACAATGTAGGTTTCATGATTCTAATCTCCTTATTTATAAATTAGGTATTTATCGTTTCTTCTTTTGATGTCAGATACTTCTATTCTGATTGCGAGACAAAAGTAGCAATTTTATTTCATCCGACCACGCATGCGTGCCTCTTTTGTTGAGAAAAGTAGTTCGCTCTGGCCCCATATCGGCTCAGAAGGGATATCCGATGGCTAAGTGGTATCCCAACGAACGTGAGAACCGCGTCATGTTGTAATAGCCGCTCTTGTTTGTGGAATAGGGGGCATGAAGTCCTACTCCTACATCAAATCGGATGACCAGGAAGTCAAGGTCGTAACGCAGGCCTGCTCCTGTGCCCAATGCTATGTCTCGACCCAAATGGCGCAGACTGAATTGTCCATCTTCCATACCCTCCGTTTGTCGCAGAAGCCATACATTGCCTGCGTCGAGGAATGTGGCTCCATAGAGTTTACCTACGATTGGGAAACGATACTCCACATTTGCTTCCAGTTTCATGTCTCCTGCTTGATCCACATAGGAGTACTGGCTGTTTTGAGGATGATGGCGGCCTGGACCTATGCTCCTGACGCTAAAAGCACGCACACTGCAGGCTCCTCCCACGGTAAAGAGGTCGGAGTAGGGTGGCAGAACTGCATTACCATAACTATAGGCCACGCCTCCCATGATGCGGGTTGCCAGACTGCTGCGGCGGGTCAGAGGGAAACGGTGGGTGTATTGGGCCGTGGCTCGCACATATTGGGCAAAGGGAACTCCCAGCAGGCATTTCCCCTTCTGGTTTAATTGTTTTCCTGCAGCGGCGTAGATAAGTGAAGTGAGATTGCCTGCCTCCTTGATGCTGACACGAAGGGTGCGGGGATGATGCCTCAGACTGCTCCATGTGTAGGTGTACTCGGTACTGGGCACAAACTGGTCGCGCATGGATACGTACAGAGCCTGGTTGGCATTAGTGATGCTGTCAAATCGTGCCGTGGTGTGTTGCAGGGCCTGATAGTCGAGGGACAGGAGCGTAAACTGATGTCGTATGTTGCTGTTCTTCTGTATCATGTAGTTGAGTGAGGCACTGAGTGATACTCTTCCGAAATATCCGGCTCTGCTCATGGTGCGGGCATCCAATTGGATGTCGGTGGATGTGGTGCGATGAGGTAAACGTCGTTCCAGGAAGAAAGGCATGAGTCTGGGCCATGTGATGGAAAGGTTTGCTCCATACTCATAGGAGTTGAGCAAGGAACGGTCCTGTGGTACATCGGCTCCCGTCTGCCATTCATAGGTGGCCCACGCCTTCAGTCCCAGAGTCTCTGCTCCGCGGAAGGCATTGTATTTCTTCATACCAAAGGAAACGGCGGGTCCCACTTGTCCGTTGCTCTTACCTGTAAGACCTGCTTGAAATTCTCCATCATAAGGCTTGGCCAACATGCCTTGGATTTCAATATCGAGTGTATCGCATGAGGGGGTGGTGTCTCGTGGTACGTATTTGATGTTGAGTGTGGAAAATAGATTGGTGGATAGCAACTTCTGCTGCATCTGCTCCTCTGCTTTCTGACTATAAAGATCGCCTCTTCTCATAGTCTTGTGTCGCATAATGGCTCCTGGGTGTACAGGTGGCCGCTTGCCCGAAGTGCTGTATCTATATGTGAAGCCACGATGTGCGAGGCTGTCTGTAGGCTGTATCAATCCGTTCTGCATGACGGTGAGCTTAGTAACCCCTATGTAATAGGGCTTCAGAGCATGAAGTGGAGCGACAGACGTAGGTTGTACCTGAAGGGATACGCGTAAAGGGGTCAGCAGAGTATCGGCACGGAAATTGATGTAGTTGGGACGGAAATAGTAATATCCGAAGTTACGGAAGTTATC
>JBJFDX010000235.1:0-6921 GCA_051890235.1 Bacteroidaceae bacterium
CCTTCCTGTAGATGCGACGTATCTCCTCATTACTCTTGAGATTGGCCTTCTTCATCTGTAGGGGTACGAGTTTTCCAGTGAGTGTTACCGTTCCTATATCATGTCCGGGATTTGATTCCACGGCCACCACATCTCCTTTCTCCAAAGGCAGGTTATTGATGTTATGATAATATCCCTTTCGAGTGTTCTTGAACTGAACCTCCACCAGGTCTGTTGTCTCGTTATTACCTGGGATATCCGCCAAATAGTCATACACATTCAGTTGTGCATAGTGCCCTATATGGCAACCCTTCCTGCAGAGACCATTACCAACGCCTCCACTCTTATATTTGCATTCCATATATATTATTGTCTTAAGAGGATAATCATTTTAAGGGCAAAGACAAAGAACACCATTTTGGGATTCACGTTCTGCTCTATGCCCCTTTGTGCCTGTGACATCTCGTCCATGATACCAATTACATTACGCTCGTTGATAAACGGGGCAAAGCGCTCGCTGAATTGTCTTTCTTCCCGTGTCTGATAGGTAAGAGCAGGATCACGGAAGTTATAGATAAAGTTCTCACGCAGCAGATGCTGAAAATGTACCAGCATACGTTTCTGCCTTTCACGTCCCATGGCAGAGACCGCCAGAGACCATTGGCGAAGTTCTTTTATCTTGCGGGCATAGCAAAGGCGCATCAGTTCCACGAAGTACGTATTAAACTCATGATTCTCACCTTTTGCCTGTACCTGTTTGAGCGCCTCTGTATAATTTCCCTGAACCACTCGCGCCAACTCCTGTGCCTGTTCGGGGGCCACCCCTTCACGCTGCATCAACACCTGACTTATCTCTTCCTGCGTAAGCGGAGGAAGTGAGATGCGCTGCACTCTGCTCTGTATGGTCCCTAAGACCTGTTCGGGGTGCAGACTCACCAATATGAAATGAGTAAGTTCAGGAGGCTCTTCTATGAGTTTGAGCAATTTATTGGCTGGAGCGGCATCCATCAACTCAGGCAACCACTGTAGCACCACACGACGTCCACCCTGACTTGCCTTAAGCGAAAGGCATTGTTGCAGGCGGTCACTCTCCTGCACATAATGTGTCATCTGCTGGTTACCTGCCTTGATATCCGTGAGCCACATCTCTGCATCGAAATAGATACCCTGTTGCAGTTGTTCGCGCCACTGAGGCATATAATCCACCGAAGTAGGTTTATCCGTGCTCTTAGCCTTGATAACGGGAAACGAGAAGTGCAAGTCAGGATGTGCCCAATCGGCTGTCATGCGACAACTGGCACAAGTCTGACAAGGACCACCTTCAAGAGGATGCTCACACAGCAGATGGCGAGCCAAAGCAAGGGCCATCGGCATGGCTCCTGCTCCCTCCTGACCAGTAATCATCAGAGCATGAGGCACACGTCCTTCCCGCACCATTCTCTGCAAATGTTGCTTAACATCCTGTTGGCCTATGACATCCGAATAGGTTACTGCGCTCATCTCTGTTTTTCCTTCTGATTATTCGTGAATGTGTCCTAATAGATTTGCTTGGCTATTTGTGCTATGCTGTCCACGGCACTCACGGTATAGAAATGCAGGCTTCGTGCACCTTGCTGCATAAGTTGGCGACACTGCTGCACACTCCACTCTATCCCCACCTGCTTCACCTCCTCGTCAGTATGGCACTTGATAACCTCCCGATAGAGATCCTCCGGCAAATCACAATGGAAAGTCTTGGGCACCATGGTGAGTTGACTGAGTTTAGCTAAAGGTTTGATACCAGGAATGATGGGAATATTGATACCTGCCTCACGAGCTCGCTCCACGAACTGGAAATACTTCTCATTATCATAGAAGAGCTGCGTGACAGCATACTCTGCACCTGCATCAGCCTTCATCTTCAAAGCAAACAAATCGGCCTCCATATTGGCAGCTTCCTCATGCTTCTCCGGATAACATGCCACGCCGTAGCGGAAAGAATCACCCTTGCATTTCATGGGAGTACCATCCCAGAAATAACCATTGTTGAACTGGTTGATCTGCTCAATGAGTTCCGTAGCATGAGCAGGACCATCACCTGTTGGCTTAAAGGAACTCTCCTCCTTGGCTTTGTCCCCCCTGAGCACCAGCAGGTCACTGATACCCAGAAACTGCAAGTCTATCAGCATGTACTCAAGATCCTCCCTGCAGTTGCCACTGCAAACGATATGAGGCACCACAGGAATCCCATATCTCTGCTGAATACAGGCAGCAATGGCTATCGTACCAGGACGCCTGCGCACACGCTGTCGCTGGACCAGCCCACCCTCCAAATCATGATACACATACTCACTTCGGTGGCTGGTGATATTGATATAGAGAGGATTAAACTCCCGGAGTTGCTCTATCGTTCGGAACAAGTTTCCTGTCCCGTTACCTTTCAGAGGCGGCAGCACTTCAAAGGAGAAGGCTGTTCCCTGATGGTTGTTGATCATTTCTGTTATACTACTCATCTGTGCAATCCTATAACCTGGGATATAGGTGCTCACTGGACACAATACCCCTAATTGGGTGTAAAATTACACATATTCCTGATATCCTGCAAGCAATAATTTCCGAAATGCCTCGTCTCAATGAAGATGGAACACATACTTGATGGGGCCATCCATCGTTATCCCAGCCTTATCGGTACCACAGAAGGGTACCATCCTGTGACTGCCCTTGGGCATCCACAGTCAGGCTGGTAGTACGGCTGTTGTTGTAGAAGTTTATACGTGCCTCGCCTGTCTCATTCAAACGTACATCAGGATTCCAGTAAAGCGTACGCCTATAGTCGGCTTCTCCCTCGGCCAAGACACGCTTGCTGTAATCGAGAGAATAGAACTCCGCGGGAACGGCAAAGCCGTCCAGCACATAGTGGCGATCCCGGTAAGTCATCCGGCGACTGCCATCAGGGAATGGATACTTCACCAGTTTGGTCTTGGGTATATTGGCTCCATAATAAAGCGGACTTCCCTCCATGCGCGGACTATAATCGGAGTAAAGTACATAACGGTCCCACACACCATTACCCCTATACTCACGTGACTCCCCAGGTGAAAGCTGCAAATGAGCATCTGCACCCATTCCACCTATACCCATGGCACCAGTGGGCCGTGTAAGAGAGAATGTTCCAGACATTAAATACTTGCGGGCATATATGGAATCCTCGGGAATGGACAGTCCGAGCAGATCGCGCCGTGTCTTGCCATAACCATAACGGACATCGAAGGCCGGTTCGGCATCCTCCTCTGACCTTGCCATACTGTTCCTGACACCATCCAATCCATAGTCTGCCACCATAATCTGCATGAAATCCTGCCCGAGGTCAGCCTCCATGTTCTGAGCCACATCGGCATCCAGCAAGAGTACTGGCCATGTATCGTCAAACCTCCTGAGCATTGTGCGTCTGGTCTGCACAGTCACCTCACTCATAAGCGTACCGTCAACGGGCATCCCTGACATATCGCCAGAAGGCGGAAGCAGAGGCAGATGGTCCTGATAATGGACGTAGGGCTTCACATGCTTCGGATAGGGCCAGCAGATACGTGCCAGATAAGTGGCTTCGTCTGTCAATCCCTTTTTGCCCATCCTGATTCTCTCGGCCAAAGGAAGGTCCCAGAACTCCTCGTTGGGAGCCTGCTGCTGAATCCAATTATAGGGCTCATCCTTCTTCCATCGGGTAGTGTCGGCCACACTGAGGAAGAATGCTGCCTGCCCATAGAACGGAGGCAACTGCAGACGAAAACCGCCTTGCCTGCTCACACTTTCGTAAATGATGCCGTCGTCCTTTCCCTGCAGCATGAGCTCGGCATGCACCTTCAGTTCCTTACGCTTGGGACTGTCTGCCTCCATCTTGTCCAACGCCCGCTTCTGATTCACCTCTTCATAGGATGTGTTCTCCGGTCTATGCGCGCTCTGCGAGATGTCGTTCACAGACTGGAACATGCCGACCGGATTAGCAACATCATACTCCGTACCGCTGGCATTCTTGCCCACATTAACGTCGGTGGTTCCTGAAACAGCGTCATGCCAATGACTGTTATTGTATGTGCTGCACACGAGTATGGGACTCTGTTCGGCAGGCTGTGACAATTCCCATGCACCGCGCACAGCCATGCTTTTCCAGTCAAACCTCCGCCAACCCTGAGTCATCATGAGCAGGTCCAAGGCGGCACGATGCTCCTGGTCGTCCTGCTCGAAGTACCAGCCAGGATGGGGCACGAATCCGCGTATCTCACTGGAGAGAAGCATCTCTGTAAGGATATTCCCATTGTCATACAGGCAGTCGCTCCTGTCCCCGTCCCTCACCGTCAGCGATATATTGCTGCGCCCTTCCACCGACCTCAGCGTGAGTGACACTGGTTCGCAGGGCTTGTACTCTGTCTTCAAACCCGTAATGGTGAGCGTGGGCTTCATCAGTTCCTGCCACCAACGGAAGAACAGGCGATCGGCATAGACATGTCCCTGCTCATCGAAGACCGTAAGCTGATACACACCCGGAGCCTCCAGCAGAGAGTCACTCATACTGTACAGACTGCGGCCTGCTTCATCCTCCAGTTCTTCCAGCCCATGGGCAGCCAACAGACGTCCCTCGTGCATGAGACTTACGGCCAGACTGTCGGCAGGCAAGTCATCGGTATGGGCTATCTGCGCCATACATCCGGCTTCGTCCTGCATCACCCGAAGGGACACACCCGTATGAACCATCTGAGGCAGAGGCACAGCAACGGCTCTACCATCGGATGCCACAAACTGTGCTTCTCGCTCCATCCCTTCGACAGGAGTGAGCGAGAGCACTCCGCGTCCACGGTTCTGCACACGTGCCGTGTCGCCATCATACACCAAACATCCTTCGGCCCACTCCCCATCGTCCCACGTGGCTTCGTAAGCCATTCGGCAGGGAAGCCCTGCCACCAGATTGCCTCCTTCGGGGTACAGAGAGACCTGAAGGCTGCGCTCCTTAGAGTCATTCCTGTAAATCCTGCGCATGGCTCGCAAGGTCATATCCCGGGAGAAATCACCAGGAACTTCTGGCCGGTCGTATACCGGGAACACACGGCTGTATAGCTTCTCATAATCACGGTAGTACTCCCGCTCCTGCTGCTCGGAATCAAAGGTACGTCCGAAACTTCTGGAATGCGGACGCTCAAACCTTCCCCAATTGAGTTGCCAGCGTGTGTAGGCCCGCAACTCATAGAAACCGGCATACTGCGTGGGCTTGTTCAGCGCAAAGAACCCCTGCCCGTGCCCCTTACGCATCTGAATCAGCTTGCGTTCCAGCATGTAACCATCCTGGCTGTAGAGCTCCACATAGAGAACCCCACTCACATCCGAAGGGCGGTCGGTATCAGTCCTGCGTGTATAAGCCGAGAACCATATGGTGTCACCCAGCTGATAGCAGGTATTGTCCATGTGCACGTATACCTTCTCCTGAGGAATGGTCCTGCCGAAGGCTGCCTGCCGCTCTGCCAGTCTGTATCGTGGGGAGAAGGCAGACAGGCTGATGTCCGCCTTACGCCGGGCAGGATTCCATTGACCGTCAGACTCCTTCTGTCCCGCCTGGGCAAGGCGGACCACCTGCTTCTCACGCTCGGTCAGTTTCACCACCTCGGCCGAAGCCCATAACAGGGAGTCATATCCTGCCTCGTCCATGGCATTCAGCATATTCCCTCTCACGGCTACACCCTGCCCCCGGTCACCCAATTCCGTTCCGTTGAGGCTGAACAGGAATGCCTGTCCATGAAACTTAGGTCCGTCTATCTGCATGTCAGCATGGTCCACCTCGGTCATCCCGTTGGTGTGACGATAATCGATGTTGATGCGTGACACCACGTTCTCCACCCTGAATGTCCCCTGATTCCCGATGGTGGTCATCTGCATGCTGGGCATGCTGGCCTCGAAGCGCAGCAAGTGTCCCGAAGATACCCCAACGTATAACGTGCCCTCTATGACGGACACGCCTTTCGACTTGGCCAGTGCCGAGCGCACCATCGTGATGCGATACATGGCGTCACCGTTCGGCTGGCTCAGAATGTCGTAGTCACAGTCGTAATAGCGCAGGAGATTGGGGAAGAGCACTCTGTTGAGGGGCGCTATGATGTCGGCCCAGAAGTCTGCCTCATGTATGGCAGGCCCCACCTCCAGGATACGGTGCAGATTCATGTAAGCCAGACTGGGCTTCCCGCCCTGCATCCTCATACTGCTATGCTTGCCCGTCAGCACCTCGGCCTTGCGCAGGTTCACCGCACTCCTGGCCACCAGGATGGCATCTATCAGGTCGTTTATCTTGTCCGACTGCTCCAGTACACGGCAGAAGTAATAGCCCTGCACCTCCTTGTGCTTCCTGTATTCGTCCTCCAGCCTGCGCGACAATGCCGCCAGCAGCTTCTTCACATTCACAGGCTTCACCGTCACCTCGCGCAGCCATCTGCTGCAGGGTTGCATACGTATCTCCTGCAATGAGGACCTTGTGGACAGACTTTGTGCGACGTATCCCACGAAGGTCACCCTGATGCTATCGGCCTTTCCACCGACAAGCACGAAGTCTCCATCCTCGTTGGCCAGACATCCCCTCCCGTCGGATGCGTACACCTGTGCATAGGGCAACGGTTCCCCTGTTTCAGCATCCACCACCCTGCCGGCTATGGGATTCTGACTCCATACCGAGAGGGAGAGGATGGAGAAAAAAAATAAGAAGAAATGTCTTGTAGTCATCCTTAATTCCGCAACACTATTATAAATTTACCTTTTTTAAGTACCTGAGCAACAAAATTGCTCAGGATTTTACCATATCAGGTTTTTCGCCCATAAAGGTGCAAAATATTTGTGAGGCTACCAAATTTTCAAAGAACTATTCTTACCCCGAACCACGGCTCTTTCATTTAAGATTGCCCCGAACTTTCAAAGATATTGTTATTTTAT
>JBJFDX010000236.1:0-1917 GCA_051890235.1 Bacteroidaceae bacterium
CAATAACGTACAAAAAGAGAAGTTCCGTCTGGACATCAAATACCAAAGTGATTCCACAGGAGTATACCTCACCTATCTACCAGAGGAATCATTAAAGAACACCCCTCTGCTGAGAGCCATGAACCTCGACCGATTAGACTCTAAGGGGAACGCCAATGCCGACGGACAGTTTGATTTCGTAGAGGGATATACTATACAGAAAGGCCGCATCATCTTCCCTGTCACCGAACCATTCGGAAAGCACCTGAGGTCCTGGATTAAAAACGATGCCCTGGCTGACAAATACTGCTTCGAAGAACTGTATGACAGCACCAAGACTGTAGCAAAGCAAATTGCCGAACATGACAAATTCCTGTTGACAGGACGTTACAAAGGCAACAATGCAGCAGAGATTGACCTTGGAGTTACCAACGTGGCTCAAGGTTCGGTAATAGTGACAGCAGGAGGAGTGACCCTTACAGAAAATACCGATTATACTGTGGATTACAGTATGGGACGTGTTACCATCATCAACCAGAGCCTGATAGATGCAGGAACAAATATCAACGCAAGCGTAGAAAGCAATGACAACTACGGCATGCAACGCAAGACGATGGTAGGTGTGAACATGGACTATGAGGTAAGCAAGAACTTAGTGTTGGGTGGAACAGTAATGTTCCTCAACGAGCAGCCACTCACCACTAAGGTCAACATGGGCAATGAGCCACTCAAAAACACACTATGGGGCGCACACATCAGTTGGAAGAAAGAAAGTCAATGGCTCACCAACCTTATTGACAAACTGCCTCTGATACAGGCCACCCAGCCCAGTCAGATAACATTCAATGCAGAGTTCGCCCAACTACTGGCAGGTCAGAACAAGAAGATTCAGGGAAGTGCCTCTTATCTGGATGACTTTGAGAGCAGCAGCTACAAGAGCAGCCTCACTCAACCCACTTATTGGACCATGTCATCCACGCCCAGCATGTTCGCAGAGAGTAAACTTCCCAATGACCTTGCTTATGGATACAATCGCGCCTTGCTGGCTTGGTACTACGTAGATCCTATCTTCACCAGAAGAAGCAGCACACTCACACCAAGCCATATCAAGAGCGACCTCAATCAGTTGTCCAATCACTACGTACGTGAAGTTTACGAGCGAGAACTTTATCCCCAGAAACAGCAAAACAGTTATACCAGCGCAAGCAGTCTGAACGTCCTCAATCTGGCTTTCTATCCCAACGAACGAGGAGCTTACAACCTATCGACGGACCTTGATGCATCAGGACATCTGAAAAACCCGTCTGACAAGTGGGGAGGTATGATGCGCAAACTGGACAATACTGATTTCGAAGCGCAGAACATCGAATATATTGAATTCTGGATGATGGACCCATTCATCTACAAGAAAGAACTTCCCGGCAATCATGGAGGCGATTTCTATATCAACCTGGGTGAAGTGAGTGAGGACATCCTCAAGGATGGCAAGAAATATTTCGAGAGTGGAATGCCCGTTGACGGCAATAGCAACTATTATACCGAAGGCCTGTGGGGAAGAGTACCCAATACCACCAGCGTAACATATGCTTTCAACAACGAGAAAGGAGCACGCGCACGTCAGGACGTAGGTTTGAACGGATTGAACGACGATGAAGAACGGCAGTTCCCCACCTATGCCAATTATCTGCAGCAGATACAAGGCGTCGTCAACCAGCAAGCCTATGACAGCATCCAAGCCGATCCTGCCAATGATAACTACCACTATTATAGAGGTACGGATTTTGACCGCCAGCAAACATCAATCCTGAATCGATACAAACGTGTAAACATGCCCCAAGGAAATAGTGCGGACTCCGATACGAATCCGGAAGCATACGAAACGGCATGGAAAAGCACGCCCGACGTGGAAGATATCAACCAGGCCTACACGCTTAACGA